>JAOAES010000129.1 GCA_026416655.1 Fimbriimonadales bacterium | reverse complement strand
TGAAGTTCATAATCACAATCGTCGCCTTCCAGACGGCGATGGTGAGCGCAATCACCACGCCCAGCCAGTTCGGAATGTTGGGGATGTAGCCTGCCGCGACAGTCAGCACCAGCAACGCCATCAGCCACCACAGCGTGCGCGTATACAGCGAGACCGGATGCACATGCGAATCGCCATGACCTGCCATTTCGTTTTACCTCCCGATGAGATAGAGCAGCGGGAACAGGAAAATCCACACGATGTCCACGAGGTGCCAGTAGAGTCCCGTCATCTCCACGGGCATGTAGTCGGCGACGGGCTTGTTTTTCATGTGGTCAATCCACGCGCGCCCGATGAGAATCGCGATGATAATCATTCCCACCAGCACGTGGAGTCCGTGTAGCCCTGTCATCACGAAGTAGAAACCGAAGAAGAGGCGCGTGCGCTGCTCGAACTCTTCGGGCGTGACTTTTTTGAAGACGGTGAACTGCCCATCGCGTGTCTTGCCCAACTCGTAGACTTCCTTGCCATTCTCTTCCGCGACGCGCAGCTCGCCTTTCTTCTCGGCGTGTTCCACGATGGTGTGGGCGTCATAATCGCCGCCGGGGAAGAGGTGGTGTTCGAACTTCGCGCCGTACTCGAAATATTTGTTCACCATGAACACGCCCGCGAACAGAAAGGTGAGCAAGAGGTAGAACGCCTGCTTTTTGTGGCGGTTCTGCATCGCGGCGCGGACGGCGCGCGCCATTGTATAACTACTGAACAGCAGCACGAAGGTGTTGAGCGTTCCAATCGGCACGCTCAGTTCGTGGTGCGCGAGGGTAAACTCCAGCACATATTTGAAGCGATAGATGGCGTAGGCGGTGAAAATCGCGCCGAAGAACAGCACCTCCTGCACGATAAACGCCCACATCCCGATCAAATAGGATGTGTTCTGCTGCTCCAGCGTCTCAAACTGCTCGCCTAAGATGCCGTCGCCGTGAAAATGCCCGTCGCCAGCATGTTCCAGCGTTGCGCTCTTCTCCAGTTCCTTCACGCTCACAGTCGGTTAGCCTCCTCCGCCTTTAGATAGTGTACCTGAGTTGATTCGGTACGACGGCGGGGACGCCGTCGTACCGAGAGGACTTGTTAGCCATCCTTGCCTCCGACCACGACGGGGCGCGGCTTGGGCACGAAGCCCGTCGGCTCTTCCGGATGATTGTAGTCGTAGGCAGGGCGCGTGACAATCGGCGTGCGTTCGAAGTTGTGTGGGTCGGGCGGGGTGTCCACCAGTTCCCACTCCAGTCCGCGCGCGCCCCACGGGTTGCGCTCGGTGACTACCTTGCCGTACTTCAGCGACCAGGTAAGGTAAATCAGCGGCAGCAGGTATCCCAGTCCGAGCACCGAGGAACCTGCGGTAGACAGCACGTTCAGCACCGCCCACTCTTCAGGGTAGCTGTGGTAGCGGCGCGGCATGCCCATGTAGCCCAGGATGAACTGTGGGAAGAAGGTCAGGTTGAAGCCCACGAACACCAGCAACGCTGCGAGTTTGCCCCAGCCTTCGGGGTACATGCGCCCTGTCATCTTGGGCCACCAGAAGTGCAACGCCGCCAGATAGCCCATAATCCCGCCGCCCACCATCACATAGTGGAAGTGCGCCACGATGAAGTAGGTGTCGGTCAGGTGGACGTTCGTCGCCATCGCCGCGAGGTGTAGCCCCGTGAGACCGCCAATCACGAACAGCCCCATGAAGCCCAGCGCGTACAGCATCGGCGTCTCCCAGTGGACGCGCCCCTTCCAGATGGTCGCCATCCAGTTGAAGGTCTTGATCGCCGAGGGGATAGCGACAATCCAGGTCAGGAACGAGAACACGATGCCCGCGTACATCGACTGCCCCGTGCTGAACATGTGGTGCCCCCACACGAGGAAGCCGATAATCGCAATCGCGAGGCTGGAGAACGCCACGAAGTGATAGCCGAACACGCGGCGCTTGCTGAACGCTGAAATCACCTCACTAATCACGCCCATCGCGGGCAAAATCATGATGTACACTGCCGGGTGCGAGTAGAACCAGAACAGGTGTTGGTACAGAATCGGGTCGCCGCCGAGATTCGGGTCAAAAATGCCGATTCGGAAGGAGCGCTCTACCGCTACCAGCAGCAGGGTAATCGCCACGACGGGCGTGCCCAGCACCTGGATCAGGCTCGTAGCGTACATCGCCCACACGAAGAGCGGCAGGCGGAACCAGGTCATGCCCGGCGCGCGCATCTTGTGAATCGTCACGAGGAAGTTGATTCCCGTGAAGATCGACGCGAAGCCTGCCAGAAAGATTCCCACAATCGCCAAGCTCACCTCGCCCTTCGCGAATGAGCTGCTGTAGGGCGTGTAGAAAGTCCAGCCCGTATCGATGCCACCGCGGAAGAGCGCAACCAGAACGCACAACGCGCCCGCCGTGAAGAAGTACCAGCTCAGCAGGTTTAGGCGCGGGAACGCCACATCGCGCGCGCCAATCATCAGCGGCAGCGCGAAGTTCCCGAACACGGCGGGAATCGACGGTATCAGGAACAGGAAAATCATAATCACGCCGTGCGCGGTGAACATCTTGTTATACACATCGGAGGTGAGCAGGTCGCCCTTGGGCGTCGCCAGCTCCATGCGAATCATCGCGGCTGCCAGCCCGCCCAGCGCGAAAAAGATACTGATGGTGACCAAGTACAGGATCCCAATGCGCTTGTGGTCATAGGTGAGCAGCCACGAAGCGACTGTCGTCTTCCAGTTCAGATAGTTCGGCTTGTCCGTTCCCGTGTAGGTTGCGGTTGCCATAGTCATTTACCTCCTTCGCCGGCGCCAGCCAGCGACTTGATATAGGTGATCAGCTGGATTAATTGTTCTTCAGATACCTGCCCCTGATACGGGGGCATCAGGTTTTGATAGCCGGCGTGGATTTTCGCGCCGGGGTTCAAAATCGACTCGCGAATATACGCCTCGTCGCCCTTGACTGTGCTTCCGTCGGCGAGTTTGATTTCGGAGCCCCAAGTTTTGGTGATGTCCGGCACTTTCACGGCGGAGTTGGGGTTCAGGTGGCAGGCGTTGCAGCCCAGCGCCTTGAAGGTCTGCTCGCCCTGCTGTGCGAGGGTGAGCGTGCCGCCGCCCGCTGCACTGGTGGTCGTGGTAGTGGCTGCGACTGCGCCGGGGGCGTTTTTCTCCAGCCATTTCTGGAACTCCTCTTCGGGCAGCACCACGACCTTGCCAATCATCTCGGAGTGTTTCGTGCCGCAGTACTCGGTGCAGAACAGGTGGTACTCGCCGGGTTTGGTGGGCGTGAAGTACATCGCGTTATAGCGCCCGGGCACGGCGTCGCGCTTGATGCGAAACGCGGGGATCGAGAAGGCGTGGATGACATCCTGCGAGATAATGCTCGCCTTCACGAGTCGCCCTGCAGGCAGGGTCAACACATTGTTCTCGCGTGCGCCGTTGGGGTGCTGGCAGTGCCACATCCACTGCTTGCCAATCACGAACACTTCGTAGTAGCCCTCGCGCGGCGCGTAGATGTCGGCGTACAGCTTGGTCGCCCAGCCGAAGATGACCAGCGCCAGCACCAGCGGAATCAGCGTCCACGCCAACTCGATGCGCAGGTCGCTATCGGTTGCGTTGGAGCGGTCTACCGCGTTGTTGTCCGCGCGGTAACGAACAGCGAGGTAGATCACCCCAAACAACACGATAGAGCCGAACACTATGGCTAATGTTGTGATTGCCCAATAGAGCAGCGAGATGTCCGCGCCCTCTTTAGAAGCCGTTGGCGGCACTAACGGGAAGTTCCACATCAGTTGTTCACCTCACCTGTATCGTCAGTCGGTTGCTTGCGGCGTCGCTCCAGTAGCAGCGCGCCGCCAATCAGAGTCGCCATGCTCAATACCGTGATGATACCCGCAACCTGAATCACGCGCAGTATGACCAAGCCATAGCGTCCGGTGGAAGGGTCATACTGGAAGCAATACATGACCGCGCTCAGCACGGGGTTGCCGATTTTGCCCTGCGACGATTCGGCGAGCGCGAATTTGAGGTCGCGGGCGGAGAACTCCACGCCCATCAAATAGCGCGAGAGTTTGCCGTCGGGCGTGGCAATCATGATGCCCGCGCCGTGCGCGTACTGCTTGGTCTGCGGGTCGTAGGTGTATTTGAAGCCAATCGCGTCGGCTAATCGCTTGATATTTTTCTCCTCGCCGACTAAGAAGTGCCAGCCCTTCTCTGCGGTGCCATGTCGGTACTCTTTGGCATAGTTCGCCTTCTTCTTCGCAGCGAGTTCGGGCGTCTCAGTGGGTGAGATACTTACCGTTACGACCTCGAACTCCTTGCCAATTTGCCAGTCGAGTGCGTTCAAGGCGCGAGTTAGCTCGTTGAGAACTACGGTGCAGAGCATCGGGCACTCGTAGTACGCCATCACCAGGATTACGGGTCGCTTGCCGAAGTAGTCGCCCAGTCGGACGGTCTTACCCGTCTCGTCTTTGAAGGTCAGCTCCAACGGGATTTGCGTGCCGAGTTTCTGCTCGATGCCAATCTGGCTGGTGATGCTTTCGTAGCGTTGCTTGGCGGCGGTTTCGCCGATTTCGCCCTCTGGGCGGCGATAGAGCTGCCCCGACGCCACTGCAAGCGTCAGGCTTGCCACCAGCGTCCAGCTCCATAGTCGGTTAGGATAGGTCATAGGTATACACACTCCTCATACTATTACAGCCCCTTCTGCAGGATAAGTTCCTTCGCCCGCTCGACCGGGATACGCGCCTTGCCAGTGGTTTCGTCGAGCAGCTCGTAGGTGGTCGTTTTGCGCTCCTCTTCGGCGGCGAACTTTTCCCAGTCGCGCATCGGGAAGCCCTGCACGCGCGGCTCGGGTGGAATCTGGCGCTGGAACGCCTCCGCGCGCACCGACGGCACATCCGCACGCTGATTGGGCATCACCCACTGATACACAATCCACGAGATAATCAGCGTGGCAATCATCGTAAAGAAGATGAGCGCGAGGAACTGCGTCATCCGCCCGACCGACAGGTCGCGCTCCTCATACGGCTCTTTCTGGATTAGCTCCAGCTCTTGCGGGTCTACAGGCTTCAGAATATCTGCCATACCGTTCGCCTCCTCAGTGCGCCGCCTCCAGCAGGCGCGGCTCGTTCTTGGGCACGAGGGCGCGCTTCAGGAAGTTGCCCAGCATAAAGTAGAACCAGACGCCGCCCAAGCCCACAAACGCCGCGACATCATAGAGGCTGATGCTCAGCGTCTCCGACCACATCGGCTTGATTTGCCAGAAAATCTCCACCACGCGAATTGCCAGCACGATGACCACGCCCATCAGCAGCTGCTTGGGAATCCACTTCGTGCGCGGCGCAAGGAACCAGAAGAACGGCACAAAGAACTGGAATATCGGGATCAGATACGCGATATACTCCCAGCCGCCCGTGTTGCGCCGCAGATAGAACTGCGTGAACTCGTACAGGTTGCCGGAGTAGGTAATCAGCAGCTGCGAGAAGGAGACATACGACCAGAACACGCACAGCGTGAACATGAAGTTGCCCCAGTCGCGGCGGTAGCCCTCGTAGCCCTCGTGATGCACGATGGACTTGTACAACGGCAAGTCGCGCCACGAAAGCACCATGTAGAGCGCGAGGGCGAGCGCGTTCAGCCCGAAGCCCGCCACCATAATCACGGCGTACATCGTGGAGAACCAGTGCGGCTGCAGCGACTGCCCCCAGTCCACCATCGCCAGCGTGAAGGTGAGCATGAACACCACAATCCCGAACGCGGCGAAGCCTGACCGCTGGCGCGACAGGAACTCGGCTCGCACCGGGTCGCCCGACTCGTCTTCGGCTTTGGAGCCGTCCCAGAGCTTTTTGGCGAAGAACGCCCAAATCAGGATATACAGCACGCCCGCAATCGCGAAGCGCGGCTCGTTCAGCCATGCGCGTTTCGCCTGCAACACGGGGTCGGCGGCGACCGCCTCTTTATGCGTCCACTCGAAAATCCCGTGCGTGACAAACACATCGTAAAGAACAGGCACAAAGGCGATGAGCATCACGGGCAGCAGGAGCATCGCGCCCGATTCGAAGATGCGAATCAGGGGCAGCCCCCAGCGTCCGCGCACCGTGTGCAAAAGGAGCGTCAATCCGAGACAGCCCAGCGTCAGCCCCATCCAGTAGAAGAACGCCAGGTGGTAGCCCTGCATGGCGAGCTTGGGGTTGGCGGCTAAGCCCGTTGCCCATACCACCAAGCCCAGCACGCCCAGCCCCAGCGCAATGGGGCGTCCGCGCTGGATGCGCTGTCGAACCTCCTGTTCCGAGAGTGTTGTCGTTGTCGCTGCCATGCTCAGTTCTCCTGCGCTATGTTCTGCTGCTGGCGTTCGCGTTTTGCCTGCTCCGCTTGCGCCAGTTTCTCGATATCTTCGGGAGCCAAATCCTTCAGGTTCGCGTTCTGGCTCAGTTGCAGCACGCGCAC
>JAOAES010000120.1 GCA_026416655.1 Fimbriimonadales bacterium | reverse complement strand
ATGCGCTTCCCCGACGGCTACGACACCTGGGTGGGCGAGCGGGGGCATCGGCTGTCGGGCGGCGAGCGACAGCGGATTGCGATTGCCCGCGCCATCCTGCGCAATCCGCAGATTCTGATTCTGGATGAGGCGACCGCTTCGGTAGATACCGAGACCGAGCGGCTGATTCAGGAAGCGCTGGAACGCCTCGTGCAGAACCGCACCACGATTGCAATCGCGCACCGCCTCTCCACGCTGCGCAACGCCGACCGAATCGTGGTGCTGGAGCGCGGGCGGATTGTGGAGATTGGCACGCACGATGAACTGATGGAGCGCGAGGGCGTGTATCATCGCCTCGTGACGATGCAGATGGAGCTGAGCAAGTCGCGGCTGTTCGTGGGGTAGAACACGCCCTGCGCTTGGCGATTGCTACGCTTGCGCTGCGACGAGTTCCTCGTCCAGCTCTGCCAGATCCATAAAGTAGCGTGGCGCTTCGCCCTTGAGCTTGCTCGCCAACAGACGCTGAATCGACAGGCGCAGGTCAGCCGGCTTGATTTCGCGCAGCACGACCTCGAAAAAGCCCATCACAATCAACGCTTCGGCGGCGGCGGGGTCGATCCCGCGCGAGCGCAGGTAGAACAGCTCATCGGGCTGAACGGGTCCCACCGTCGCGCCGTGCGTGCAGCGTACCTCGTTCGCGCCAATCTCCAGGTTCGGGATGGTGTATGCCTGCGCCTCATCGCTGAGCAACAGGTTGCGGTTCGCCTGGTAGGCGTCCGTATGCTGCGCTTTCGGGTGGACGCGAATCATGCCGGAGAAGACCGACACCGCCTCGTCGTGCAGTACGCCTTTGTAGAGCAGGTCGCTGCGAGTGTTGCCGACGCGATGGTCTTGCAGCGTGCGGAAGTCGAGATGTTGCTTGCCGTCGCCGAAGAACAGCCCCAGCGGGCGCGCCTCCGCGCCGGGTTCGGTCATCAAATGTTGCAGCACTGTGCGCCCGAGCTGCGCGCCCAGCCCCACATTCAACGACAGCACGCGCGAATCGCGTTGCTGTTCGTAGTCGGCGCTACTGATAAACAGGCTCGACCGTCCCATCCGCTGCATCAGCGTATGGCGCAGCGCGCTATTGGGCTTGTTGAACACCTCCACCGCGCCGAGTACGAACACGTGCGCCTCTTCGGGCGAGAAGAACGACTGCACGATATTCGCTGCGCTGCCCGACTCGCATACGATGACCGTGTGCGGCAGGTGCAAGCCGGGCGTCTCGAACCAGTGGACAATCTCCATCACGCCCTCTACCTGCACATTCCGCGGGATATAGACATACAGCCCGCTGTCCCACGCGGCGGTGTGCAACTCAGTGAACTTATCGCCCGGAATGGGCGCAAGGCGTCCTAAATCGCGCTCCAGCAGCTCGGGGTTGTGTATCAGCACTTCGCGCAAATCGCGCACCTGCACGCCTTGCTCGCGCAGCGCGTCGGGGATGTGCGCCTCGAAACCGAAGCCCGCGCGATGATAGACGCGCACGACGGGATTTTCGGTTAGGAAGGCGGGCATCGCGGTGGGCGCATCGCCGCGCGGGGCGTCGCTCCAAGCAACCGCCGTGTAGTCTTCTAAGTGCAAAGTCGTGATGTCGGTATAGCGCCAGTCTTCCTGTTTGGGCGAGGGGAGCGGCAACTGCAGAAAGCGGTCGTAAGCCTCCAAGCGTCGCTGAATATGCCATTCAGGCTCGCCGTGGGCGCGCGCCTGCCGCTCGATGCGCTCGCGCGTCAGCCCCTGCGGAACATCCTTGAGAACCTCTGTGGTCATTCGCATAGCCTCCTAAATCCTTAGCGTGGCTAAATTATGGCACATTCGGAGGGCTGAAGTCAACAGGGCGTTGCAGGTAAGGTACAATATGCCGCTTCAACAGGAGGGATATACGATGAGCCTGAAAACGCATTTCTTGAGTCGCTGGATGTTGCCTGCGCTGCTCCTGGCGCTGTGCGCCTGTCAGTCCCAAGAGACCACGAAAGAGACCGCCGCGCAACAGGAAGAACCGAAAGCGCAGGTTGCCTATGTGAAGATGACCATTAAAGACAAGGGCGACCTGATTATCGAGTTAAACCTGAAGGAAGCCCCCAAAACCAGCGAGAACTTCCTGAACCTGGTCAAGGAAGGCTTTTATGATGGCATTCGGTTTCATCGCGTGGTGCCGAAGTTCGTGATTCAGGCGGGCGACCCGCAATCCAAGACCCTGCCGATGGGACACCCGCGACTGGGCACAGGCGGCTCTGGCAAGAATATCAAGTTCGAGCCGAACAACCTCCAGCACAAACGCGGCGCGATTGGCATGGCACGCGCACAAGACCCCGACAGCGCAAGCAGCCAGTTCTATATCTGCCTCGAAGACCTGCCCCAGCTGGACGGCAACTACGTCATCTTCGGCAAGGTCGTGGAAGGCATCGAGATTATCGATCAGGTTCGAATCGGCGACACCATCGAGAAAGCGGTCGTGTTGGAGAAGTGGGAGCCGAAAAAAGCGGCTTCGCCGTCTAATTAAGCAGGAGGCAGGAGCAACCCGATGGTCGACGATACACTGGCAACCGAAGTGATTCTGGAAGCGGAGGCGATCCTGGAGGCGTCCGACGTCCCCCTCCATGAACGCCTCCAGCGACTTATGCAGTACCTGCACGACCGCCTGCCCCACTTCCACTGGGTCGGCATCTACTGGCTCAAGGGGAACGAGCTGGTGCTGGGACCCTATGTCGGGCCACCAACAGAACATGTGCGGATACCCGTAGGGCGTGGCGTGTGTGGCACCGCCGTCGCTGAAAACATGAACCAGATTATTGAGGATGTGCGCGAGATAGAGAACTACCTCGCCTGCAACCTCGAGACGCGCTCCGAGATTGTCGTGCTGATTCGCCACCCAGACGACGGCAGGATCATCGGGCAGATCGATGTGGACGGCACGGAAGTCGGCGCGTTCGACGAATCCGACGAG
>JAOAES010000268.1 GCA_026416655.1 Fimbriimonadales bacterium | reverse complement strand
TTGGAGTCGCAGGCGGAGATTATGGCGCGTCCCGACCCGCCCGACGCCAAACTGCGGGCGATGATCGAGGAGTATGTGCGCATCGTGGGAGGCGCGACGGCGATGTATAGCGTCGTGGTACTGCGCGAGCATCAGGCGTTGCCCCCACGCAAACGCAAAGAGATTATCGCCCTGCGCGACCAGTACGAGCAGACCTATCAGCAGTGCATTCAAGAGGGCATCGAGCAGGGGATTTTCGAGGCGGACGATGTGAAGATGGCGTCCTATGTGGTGCTGGGCGCGCTGAACTGGATTCCGAACTGGTATAACCCGCGCGGCTCGCTGAGCAAGGAGCAGATTGGGCGCATGTTCGCTGAGCAGCTCGTGCGCGGCTTGCTCAAACGCGACGCGCCTACATCTGCCTCGTGACCGTGCGCTCGTTGCCGCCCGCTGCCTGAACGCGCAAAGTCAGGGTTTCCCCTCGGCGGAACCCGCCCGGCTTGCGCACATGCAGGTGCAGTTGGTAGCAGGGCGCGTATTCCAGAATGTCCAGCACCTCGCCGAACGCCTCACGCAAATCTTGCGCCTGATCGACGGCTATCACTTTGCCGCCCGTCGCGTTCGCCATATACTCCAGCGTCTGGCGCACCTGGGCGTATTCCACGATGGTCTGCTCGTTGCCCAACAGCACGAAAATCAACTTCACGCGGTGCGCCTGCGCGACCTGCAACGCCTCCTGATGCGTGTGCGACGCCACAAAATCGGGCACATCGTTCTGCCCGTCGGTGAAAAGAATCACCCACCGTTCACGTTCGGCAGGCTCTTGGGCAAGGAACTGGGGAATGGCGTTGTAGAGCGTGTTCCACAGCGGCGTGCCGTGCATCGAGAAGTCCTGTTGATTCAGGTAGTCCAGAGCGCCCATCAGTTGCTGTTTGCTACTGCCCATCGGCGCGCGCACATCGTAATCCGCATACGAAAAGCCCAGCGAGGCGAAGTTCACCAGCCCCAGCCGCGCGTTGTTCGGCAGATCACTAATCAGCTGCTTGCCTGCCGGGAACCGACGGCGTTCAGGGTCGGTGTCCCCCAGCGAACTGGATTGATCCCACGCAATCAGGATACTGAAAAGCCGTCTTCGCTGAGGGCGTTGCTCTTTGCCCTCTTTCCAGCCTATAACCTTTACCGACACTTTGGGGTCGTCGCAGCGGACAGTAAACGCGCTCAGGTCGGGAGTTTGCAAGTGCGGCGCGTCCATTTTGAAGTAGGCAACATCCAGAGGGCGTGTATCGGACGGCAACGGTACAGAGCCGAGCGAATGTACCTGATACTGGGGCGCACATCCCGCCAGCAACGCCATTCCTACCCCCAGCACCATCCAGCGAATCCACTTCATTTTGTCCCCCTCAGACAGTATAATTTACCCGATGGCGAAGCAATCGGAGGGCGGGATTAAGATTATCACCACGAACCGCAAAGCGTATCACGACTACCATGTGGAGGATACGATTGAAGCGGGGCTGGTGCTGACGGGTTCGGAGGTGAAAAGCGTTGCGGCGGGCAAAGCGAGCCTGACCGACGCCTATTGCCGCGTGGAGGACGGCGAGATGTGGGTGCAGAACCTGCATATCGCGCCCTATGAGAACGCGGGCTACTCGCAGCACGAACCACGCCGCAAGCGCAAACTGTTGCTGCACAAATGGGAAATCGAACGCCTGCGCGGGAAAGCCGAGCAGAAGGGCTACACGCTTATCCCGCTCAAACTCTACTTCCGCAACGGCAAAGCGAAACTGGAAATCGGGCTGGTGCGCGGCAAACGCCAGTACGATAAGCGCGAAACAATCAAGCGCAAGGATATCGAACGCGAAATGCAACGCGAGTTGGGGCGAGGGTAGGCAAAAGGTATAATAGCGTTATGCCAGTCCAGACCGCGCCCGCATCCTCGAAGCAAAAACCGCGCGTCCGCAACCGAACGCGCCCGAAAGCCGCGCGGCAGCCCGAAGCGCGGGAACTGCAGGAGCTGCTCGAACACCTGCGAAATTTAGACCTGCCAGAGGAGGACGGCGAGCCGTTGGAAAGCGATTTCCATGTGATGCAAATCCCGCTGCTCGACGAGGTGGTGCGTCAACATCTGGGCGAGACGAAC
>JAOAES010000062.1 GCA_026416655.1 Fimbriimonadales bacterium | reverse complement strand
CCCTCAGTTCAAAGAGGCGATGGAGCATCTGCGCAAACTCGCCGAGCAGATGCAACAGATGCAACGCGAGACCGACCCCCAGCGACGCCAGATGACGCAGGAGGAAATGGAGAAACGCCTGCAACAGCTGGAGAAGATGCTCGAAGAGCTGGCGAAGAAATATAACTCCGACGAGAAGATTCGCGAGCTGGTCAAGCAGATGTTGGAGCAAATCAAGCAGATGAAGGAGCTGGGGCAGTGTCAGGGCGCGTGCATGGGGCTGAGCTTGGGTACATGCTTTGGCTTGGGCGCGTTCGGCACGAAGCAGAAGCAGGCGTGGGAGAAGGGCGAATACTTCGGACAGCCTGAAATGTTCAATCAGGGCGACAAGCAGCCCGAGCTGAAAATCCCCATGAAAGACAAGGCGGTCAGCGGGCAGCCGCCGCTGATGCCCGGCGCAGGCGATTACATGGACTACGAAGCGCCTCCGACGCCCGGTAGCAGTTCCGTGCCCCTGACGCAAGCGTTGCCCACCTATCAGAAGAAAGCGGAGCAAGCGCTCAGCCAGCAAAATGTGCCCCCTGCTGAGCGCAAGCGGGTGAAGCGCTACTTCGAGTCGCTGCAGGGCGGGAAGTAGTCGCTGTAGGCTTACTTTGCGTTGAGCGGCGCGAGCGCGGCGCGAATCGCGCTAATCTGCGCCATCAGCTGTGTGAACGCCTCTGGGTTCAGCGACTGCACGCCATCGGAGAGCGCACGGTCAGGATGCGGATGCACTTCGATGAGCAGCCCGTCCGCGCCCGCTGCCGTCGCCGCCAGCGCCACAGCCGGCACATAACGCGCATGCCCAATCCCGTGGCTCGGGTCCACGATTATCGGCAGGTGCGAGTGATACTTAATCACCGGCACAGCGTTGATGTCCAGTGTGTTGCGCACATAGGCGCGGTCTAATGGGGCAATCCCGCGCTCGCAGAGCATTACCTGCTCGTTGCCGTTGGTCAGCAGATACTCAGCCGCAGCGAGCCACTCGTCGATTGTGGCGCTGGGGGAGCGTTTGAGCAAGACGGGCTTGCGCGACTTGCCCACCTCTACCAGCAGCGGGAAGTTCTGCATATTGCGCGCGCCGATTTGCAGGATATCGATATACTCGGCGGCGGTCTCCACATCGCGAGGGTCAACGACCTCGCTCACGGTGAGGATGTCCACTTCTTGCGCTACCGTGCGTAGAATCTCCAGCCCCTCGCGCTGCAGCCCTTGAAACGAGTAAGGCGAGGTACGGGGCTTGTACGCGCCGGCTCGCAGCACCTGCGCGCCCGCCGCTTTCACGGCGCGGGCGGCTTCTAAGGTCTGCTCGTAGCTTTCCACCGCGCAGGGACCCGCCATCACGGCGAAACGCCCGCCGCCAATCTCCACGCGCCCAACGCGCACCACTGTATCGTGCGGATGAAAATCGCGCGAAGCGAGTTTGTAGGGGCGCGTGATATGAATCACCTGATCCACGCCGTCCATCGCAGAGAGGTGCTGATCCAGCACGGGGCGCAGTTCAGGCGGGATCGCGCTGGGGATGCCCACCGCCACGCGCTGACCGCCGGGCAACACCAGCGACTCCAGACCGTGTTCGTGAATGGCTTCACAAACGGCTTGAATCTGTTCCTCCGTCGCTTCGCGCTTCATTAGAATCATCATAGAAGACGCTCCCTTAGCCGATCAGCCCCCTCGCCGAACGCCGAATCATCCTACAAGCAACGCTGCTTGAGCCTAATTATACCTCGATAAGGGACTGGAACGCTGCGTTATCGTCGGCGAGGTTCGGCAGTGTACCCCCTTCTGAGAAGGCGAGGTTGTGGGCAGGTATACTTTTCGTGCATGGGCAAGTTCCACATCTTAGACCATACGGCGGATAAGGGGCTGGAGGTGGAAGCGAGCAGCTTACCCGACCTGTTCGAGACGGCGGCGCGTGGACTGTTCCGCCTGATGATCGATCCCGACGCTTACCCACCAACAGAGCAGGTTGAGATTGAGATAAGTGCGCCCGACTTGGAGATGCTCATGGTGAAGTGGCTGAACGAGCTGGTGTATCAGTTCGAGGTACATCATCGGCTCTTCAGCCGGTATAGTGAGGTGGTCGTGAGCGAGCAGGAAGGTCGGTGGCGGTTGCAGGCACAGGCGCACTATCGCCCCATCAAGCCGCATGCGCTGGAATGGGAAGGCGCACCCGTGAAGTCGGTCACCTATCACGGGCTGCGCCTGGAACGCGACTCAGAAGTCTGGCGACTCCGTTTCTTCGTCGATGTATGACGACTTGCCGTTGGAAGCGATGCTGATGTTCTCCTCGCCGGGCATAATGCGCACCAGCACGCCGCCTTCCGCGAGTTGGGTCAGCTCTACGCCCGTTTTAACCATCTGTGGCACGAGCCAGAGCAGCGTGCGCAGGTGGCTGGTAGCGCGATGAGTGGTCCACGCGCTTGCGCCGCTGGCAAACAGCGAGGGCAGAATCAGCTGGTCGGACAGGAAGTAGTCGACGGCGGTGCGGGTCTTCGCCCACGCAGTGAACTCGTTCCACGCCTCTTCGACGACCTGCTCGATGGCGACGCCGCGCCGCCCTAAGCGAATGAAGCCCGCGTAGCCGTGTTCTGCTTCCGCCGTGAGCGTTACGGAGAGTCCGAACCCGCGCGAGGGCAGCACGCGATGCACAAACTCCGGCTGGAGTCCCATCAAGCCGATGAGCGTCTCCGCCGCCTGGTCGCCGCGTCGCAGGATGTTCTCAGGCAGATTAGACAGCGTAAAAATGATACGGACACGCTTGAGACGCCCGCGCTCGCGCCAGTCGATGGGCTTGAGGGGCAAGCTCGCCGGCTCGACATACAGCACAGCACGCCCGCCGCCCCGCGGGTAGAACCCCGCTTCTAAGGTCTCGATGCGCGCCTCGACCCCGAAGTGACGCAGCGCAGGCAGGTAGACGTACTCCAGATAGTCTGTGCCCGGACTCCAACCGACGTGCGTACCGCCCAACAGCGTAATCTTCGCTGACTGACCCTTGAGCGCGAGGGGCAGCAGCACCGTCTGCGCAATGAGCGCGAGCGCGCCCGCGGAGCCTTGCCCCGAGATGTCCTCAATATCGAACAGAAACTCTCCGCCTGCGACCTCGCCCGGCTCAAACCGCAGCTCCGTAGAGCCAATCATTGCGCCTTCCACGCGCGCGTTGCTAATCGTGGCGGCGGCATGAATGGCGGTCAGATGCTGAGGTTGCAAACCCGGGTTCGGACGCTTAACACGCAAATTGTAAAACTCTACTGGCTGACCCGTGATCATTGATAAGGCTAACGCCGTTCTCAGTATCTGCCCGCCGCCTTCACCATAAGAGCCGTCGATTTTTAGAATATCGCCTACATTTGAGTGCGTCATCATCTTGACCTCATTATACCCGATTGATAAGGTAAACTCCCCTACGCCATGAGCCTGTTGCTCAGCCGAGAGATGAGCTTTTACCTGAACCGCCTGCGCCAGCTACATCTGCGCTTGCGCGACCACCTGTATCGCCACATGCGTTCCCAAAACCCCGCCGTGCTGGCGCAGGTGAGCCACGACGCGGGCGGCGACACCCAGTACGCTATCGACGCGCACCTCGAAACGTTGCTGATTGACCTTTGCCGGGAGTGGGCGCAGGAGTCGCCGTTTGTGCTTATCGCCGAGGGGATTGGCGAGGACGGTTGGTATCCCCTGCCAGAAGGGACGTCCGCCCGCGAGGCGGAGTTCCTGCTGATTGTCGACCCCATCGACGGCACGCGCCCCCTGATGTACGATAAGCGCAGTGCGTGGCTGCTGAGCGCGATTGCCCCGAACTTCGGGCGTGAAACGACCTTAGAACACCTCCTGCTCGCGATGCAGACCGAGCTGCCTACCACGCGCCAGTACCTGGCGTATCACCTTTGGGCGATTCGCGGCAAGGGCGCGCACGCCGAGCTGCACAATATGCTCACAGGCGAGATTCAGCCCACCCCCCTCACGCCCAGCCGCGCTGAGACGCTGGAACACGGTTTCGCCTCGTTCGTCAAACTGTTCCCTGAAGGGAAGCTCGCCATCGCCGAGTTAGAAGCGGCGTTTTGGGCGCGCGCACTGGGCGAAAGCGTCAACCCCCTCGTGTTCGAAGACCAGTACGCCTCAACGGGTGGGCAACTCTTCGAGCTGTTGAGCGGGCGCGACCGCCTGATTGCTGACCTGCGCCCGTGGGCGTTCGCCCGGATGGGACTGCCCATCGCGCCGTTGACCTGCCATCCCTACGACATCTGCACCGTGCTGATTGCACACGAGCTGGGCGTGCAGATTACCGACCTGCGGGGCGAGCCGTTGCGTGCGCCGTTGGACATCCGTGCGCCTGTCGGCTGGATTGGATATGCGAACATCGCACTGCGCCGAAAGTACGAGCCGTTGCTGATGGAGCTGCTGTGGGGGTAAAGGCGCGGGCGAAACGCGCGGGTATCCTATCGCGTGTGGCTGCTGATACTGGGCGTGCTGGGCGTACAGCTGGGGATTTTGCTCTTCAATCTGGCGTACTGGCGCAGGCGGCGGGCTTGTGTTTGCCCTCACCCCCTAACCCCCTCTCCCACGGCGTGGGAGAGGGGGTCGGGGGTGAGGGCAAACCTTTCCCTCCTCATCCCTGCCCGCAACGAGATCGGGAACCTCCCCCACCTGCTGGAGAGCCTCGCGTCTCAACTGAGGCAGGGCGTAGAGTGCTGGGTGTGCGACGACGGCTCGGACGACGGCACGACGGAGTGGCTGGAAGCGCATGCCGCGCGGCTGGGCGTCCGATGGTTTCGCAGTGCGCCGCGCCCCGACGGGTGGGTCGGCAAGAACTGGGCGTGCTATCAGCTCGCGGCGCGGGCGCAGGGCGACTGGCTACTGTTTCTGGACGCCGACCTGCGCTGTGGGGCGGGTTTCATCGACGCGCTGCAGAGCTACCTCGCGACGACCGACGCCCAGCTGGTAAGCGCTATCCCCGCCTTCACGCCGAGTAGCCTGCCCGTCGCGCTGCTGAAGCTGATGGTTCCGTTCTCCGTGTTCACGCTACTTCCCCTGACGCTGGCGGAGCGCCATCCGAACCCTGCGTTTGCTTTTGCGAACGGTCAGGCACTGGCGTTCCGCAAGGACGACTATGCGCGCTGGCTGCCCCACTTTTTCGTGCGCAGCGCGGTGCTGGAGGATGTCGCGCTGGCAGCGTTGGTGAAGCGGCACGGCGGGGTGGTGCGGTTGCTGGATGCACGGGACTATTTGACCGTCTCGATGTATCCCACGCTGCGCGATGCGATGAATGGCTTCGCGAAGAACGCCGTCGCTATTTGTCGCACGGTACCGACAGCCGTGTTCGTGGGGTTGATGCTGGCGCTGGTGTATCTCTTTCCGCTGGGAGCGTTGCTCCTGCCCGCTGAGCGCGGTCTGGCGGCGGTTGCGGTGCTGACGGCGATTGTCCTCTTCGGGCTTTCGGCGCAGGTGGTACGCTTGCCGTTTTGGCTGGGGCTGTTCTATCCGTTCAGCGTGGTGCTGGGGTTGCTGACGCTGGCGCGGTCGGTATGGTGGTATCGGCGAGGCGCGATTCTATGGAAAGGGCGGGTCTATCGAGCGCCGTCATAAGGTTGCAGGCGCGGTTTGTGGACTGGCTGATTGGGCGCAGTTTGCGGGCGCACTTTCGGGCGGTCTATGTGCGGGGCGCGCCCCCCTCGGAGCCGAAACCGCTGATTCTGTACGCGAATCATCATTACTGGTGGGACGGCTATCTGGGGTATTGGTTGATTCGCTCGTGGGGGCGACGCCCGCTGGCGTGGATGGAGGCGTATCGGCGGTTTCCGCCGTTTGGGGCGGTGGGGGCGTTGCCGTTCCCTCCGGACGATGCGGCAGCACGGGCACGCACAGTGCGATGCACGCTGAAGCGGCTCCAGTCGCCCGACGCCGCGTTGCTATTGTTTCCTGAGGGCGTGCTCCATGGCGACACGGAGCGTCTGTTGCCGTTCCAGCGGTCGCTGCACTGGCTTGCGCAGCGCGTCCCCGAAGCCGTCGTGCTACCGCTGGCGATGTACATCGAGCCGAGTTATCACCAGTATCCGCGCGCCTATTTGCGACTGGGCGAACCGTTCGTCTGCAACGCGCCGGGAGAGGAAGCGTGGCTCCGTGCAGCGGCGCAGGCACTGGAGGCGCAGTTGCACGCGCTACGCGCGGAAGCGAAGGCGTCAGTCACCGAAGCGGAAATCACGCAGCGAGGCTATCGGGTGCTAATCCAGGGCAGGTTATCGGTGCATGAGCGATTTTAGGTTAGGTGAAGCTTCTGGGAATGCGAGACATGCTCCCGTTGGTCTCCGAGCCAATATTTGAGGCACTCGCCAATTCACGACGCTGGCAAACTCGCATGCGAATTGCCAGGAGTCCCCACTTGAGAAATGCTACTCGCGTCCCTGTTCCTCAAGTTCCTGCAGGCGTCTCTGAAGTCTCGCCATCCGTGCCTGAAGCCACACCAGGTACACGAAGATTCCAGCCCACACGATGAGGATGCTGATGCTCAATGCGGTCTGCCAGTTCATGAATTCGCGCCTCCAGGATAAAGGTCGCCATGCGCAGTCGGTACAGCCCGAACGCCAGGAGCCAGTAGGTTAGAAAGCCGAGATAGACGCCCGCCCGATAGAACCAGTCCAGCCCCTCTTTGCTCGCCATCACGTTGCTGGGGTGCAGCGAGACCTCCTTGAACATCGGCAGGCGAGGCAGGATGAACACCAGCAGGGGCACGGTGAGCGCGGCGAACACGGTATACCCTGAACTGACGGCGGCGCGACGGCGGTCGTCTTCCACCGAGCTGCGCAACGCGAAATAGGCTGCGTATATCATCAGTTGGAGCAGGAAGCTCGTCTGGCGCGGGTCCCAGTGCCACGGCTTGCCCCACTGCATCGTCGCGAAGACCATCCCGGTCAGCAACGTGACGATGCCGAGCGTCATGCCGACCTCGTTCGCGGCGGCGGCGCGAGCGTCGTCCAGCGGTTCGCGATGGCGCAGATACCGCCAGCCGAAGAAGCCCCCCGCCAGAAAGCAGAGCGTGCAGGTAATCGCCGCGGGCACATGGAACAGGATAATCCGCGCCGAGCCGGGGTCGCGAAAGTCCTGTGCGGGCGGCACCCAATAGAACGCAATCAGGGTCAGGACGAACATCCCAAGCCCCGCCAGCCAGAACGCAACGCGCATAGCGGGGTAATTGTACCTCACGCCCCCACGTCGCAGGTTCTAAGGGGGTACAATATCCCCCGACAGGAGGTTCTCTATGCTCACAGGGAAGAAAGGCGTCATTTTCGGCGTGGCAAATCAGCACAGTCTGGCATGGAAGATTGCCCAACGCTGTGCCGCGCACGGCGCAAGCCTTGCGATTGCCTATCAGAACGACCGTTTCGAAGAGAAGGTGAACGCACTCGCCAGCGAGCTGCCCGACGCTTTCACGCTGCAGTGCGACTTGAATAACGACGCAGAGATTCAACAGGTTGTGGACACCCTGCGCGCCCGCTGGGGACAGGTGGACTTTATGGCGCACTGCGTGGCGTATGCGCTGCGTGAGGAGTTGGTGGGGCGATATTTAGATACCTCGCGCGAGGGGTTCAAAATCGCGCTGGAGACCAGCGTCTATACCTTTGTGGCGGCGACGCGCGCGCTGGAGCCGATTTTATCGGACGGCGCGTCGGTCTTGACGCTCACCTATCTGGGGAGCGAGCGCGTGGTACCGGGCTACAATGTGATGGGGGTGGCGAAAGCCGCGCTGGAAGCGAGCGTGCGCTATATCGCCTACGAACTCGGCGAGCGGCAGATTCGGGTGAACGCCATCTCGTCGGGTCCGGTCAGCACGCTGGCGGCGCGGGGCATTCGCGGTTTCACCTCTATGATGGAGTACGTGCGCCATCACGCGCCGTTCAAGCGCGACACCGACCCCAATGAAGTTGGCGATACCGCCGTGTTCCTGTTCAGCGACATGGGGCGCGGGATTACGGGCGAAGTCATCTACGTCGACGCGGGCTACCACATTCTGGGCATGTAGGCGATGGCGACGACACGACCTCCCAAGGTGCAAACACTCCCCCCTCTGCCCATCGAGCGGCTTGTCAAGCCGTTTGCGATGTTCGCCAAGCAGGCGAGCGCAGGAGGCATCGTGCTGCTGGCGTGCGCGATTATCGCGATGGTGTGGGCGAACTCGCCACTGGGCGACTACTACTTCCGCCTCTGGCAAACGCCCGTCGAGGTGCGCTTCGGCGACCTCATCGATATCGCTAAGCCCCTGCTGCTGTGGATTAACGACGGGCTGATGGCGATTTTCTTCTTTCTGGTGGGGATGGAAATCAAGCGCGAGCTGCTGGTGGGCGAGTTGCGTTCGCCGCGCAAAGCCGCGCTGTCGATGGCAGCCGCGCTGGGGGGAATGCTCGCGCCCGCGCTGATTTATGTCGCGCTGAACTGGGGAACCCCCGAGATTCGTGGCTGGGGCATCCCGATGGCGACCGACATCGCCTTCGCGTTGGGCGCGCTCGCGCTGCTGGGAACACGCGCCCCCCTCGCGCTGAAAGTGTTCCTCACCGCCCTGGCGATTGTGGACGACCTCGGCGCCGTGCTGGTGATTGCGCTGTTCTACACCGAAAACTTGAAGCCGGGCATGCTGCTCTATGCGTTCCTTTTCTGGAGCGGCATGATTGCGATGAACCGACTGGGCGTGCGCAACGCCGTGCTTTACTTCATCGTCGGGCTGGGCATGTGGTTTTTTATGCTCAAGTCGGGCGTCCATGCAACGGTAGCGGGCGTGCTGGGCGCGTTCGCCATCCCCGTACGCTCCCGAATTGACCCTGAACTGTTCCTCGTGCGCGTGCGAGAGTACCTGAACCAGTTTGACCAGCCCACGGTGGAACGCACCATTATCCTCAGCCCCGAACAGCAGTCGGCAGTGGAGGCAATCGAGCGCGAGGCGTTGCGCGTGCAATCACCTCTACAGCGATTGGAGCATCAACTGCACTACTTTGTGGCATTCGCAATAATGCCGATTTTCGCGCTGGCGAACGCGGGCGTCCCCCTGGGCGGCGAGAACGGAATCAACTGGACAAGCCGCGTCATCTGGGGAGTTGCGCTGGGACTGCTGATTGGCAAGCCGCTGGGGATTGCGCTCTTCTCATGGCTCGCCGTCCGGCTGGGGCTGGCGCAGCTGCCGACGGGGATTAACTTCGTTCACATTGTCGGCGTCGGCTTCTTGGCGGGCATCGGCTTCACGATGGCGCTGTTTATCGGCGGGCTGGCGTTCGCTGGCGATGAACTGAACTACGCAAAACTGGGCATCCTCTCTGGCTCCGCTCTGTCGGGCGTAATCGGCTTCACGATGCTACGCATGTGGACGAAACCACAGCCAGGAACGGAATGACAGAGACCTATACCCCTTCCCGCGCCATCTGCGGATTGCGAATCCATTTATGTAGCTCCACGACGACCACCACGCTGAGCGCGACCAGCACGCTGCGTAGCCACGCCTCCAGCTCGATAGGCTCCACGCGCAGGATGAACTGCGTTATCGGCAGATAGAGCGCAAGAGCGTGAACCGTTGTCGCGGTAATCGCCGCGATAAGCAAAAACGGATTGCGCAATGGGCTGAGCAGGAACGCCGAGCGGAACTCCGAGCGCGAGTTGCCCACATGGAAGTTCTGGAACAGCACCACCGTCGTCAGCGCGATGGTTTGCGCCCGCGCCAGCGAGCCAGTGGTGGTGTATTCATAGTGAAACAGCCACAGCCCCGCAACGGCAATCAGCAACCCGACCAGCACCGTGCGTTCCCAGAGCAGGTTCGAGATAATCCCCTCGTCGCGCGGGCGGGGCTTCTGACGCATGATGCTCTTATCGCCTGGCTCGAACGCCATCGCCACATCCTGCAAGCCGTTCGTGACGAGGTTCAGCCACAGCAGCTGCGCGGGCAACATCGGCATCGGCATGCCCAGCAGCACGGCGAACAGGAACATCAGCACGGAGCCTGCGCCCGTCGAGATGAGGAAAAAGGTCGCGTTGCGCAGGTTCTTGAAGGCGACGCGCCCCTCTTCAACGGCGTTGCGGATACTCACGAAGTTGTCGTCCGCCAGCACGATATCGGCGGCTTCGCGGGCGACATCGGTGCCGCTCTTGCCCATCGCCACGCCGACATCGGCGGCTTTGAGCGCGGGCGCGTCGTTCACCCCGTCGCCCGTCACTGCCACCGTCTCGCCGTTCGCCTGCAACGCCCGCACCACGCGCAGCTTATGCTCAGGCGACACGCGGGCGAACACGTTCACCGTGCGCACGCGCTCGCGCAGCTCCGCGTCGCTCATCCGCTCCATCTCCGCACCTGTAATCACTTCCGCGTCCGGCGGGGCGATGTGCAGTTGCGCCGCAATCGCGCGGGCGGTGGCGGCGTGGTCGCCCGTAATCATCAGCACGCGAATCCCTGCCTGATGGCACTCATCGATGGCTTCCAGCACGCCGCGGCGCGGGGGATCCATCATGCCCACCAGCCCGATGAACACGAGTTCCGACGGCTCCGGCACGCCCATGCGCGTCTCGATGCGTTCGGGGCAGCGTCGGTACGCCAGTCCCAGCACGCGCAGCCCGCGCCCCGCCATCGTCTGAGCGTGGCTCATTATCTCCTCCTGTGCCTCCTTGTCCAGCGGCAGCTCGCCGTCGGGGGTTAGCCAGCGCGTCGCCATGCGCATCACACGCTCCGGCGCGCCCTTCACGAACATCCAGTGTTCATCGCCCCGCTCGCGAATGCTCGCCGAGTATTGCAGCTCCGGCTCGAACGGGATCTCGCCCACGACGGGATGGCGCGCGCGCCACTCGTCGTGATGGAAGCCCGCCTTCAGCGCGGCGATGAGCAGCGCGGCTTCCGTCGGGTCGCCGTGAATCTCGTACTCGTCCTCGCCGATACGACGCACCTGCGCCTCGTTGGTCAGCACGGAGGTCAACAGCGCCAGCACAAACGGATGCTCATCGTCGCGGGGAACCTCCGCCTGCTCCAGCTCACTGATTCGGTACCACTCTCCCGCCGTCCAGTATTCCTGCACGGTCATGCGGTTCTCGGTGAGCGTGCCCGTTTTATCGGAGCCGATGACGGTCGTGCTGCCGAGCGTCTCGACGGCGTGCAGGCGGCGCACGAGCGCGTTGCGTTTCGCCATCGCGCTCACACGCAAAGCCAGCGTGATGGTCAGCACAATCGGCAAGCCCTCGGGGATTGCGGCGACGGCGACGCCCACGATGACCTTGAACATATCGACCACGCTATTGCCCAGCGCCAGCCCCAGCGCGAAGATGACCGCACAGCTAATCCCGATAACCACGCCGACGATGTGTGCGAAGCGGCGCATACGCTGCTGCAGGGGCGTCTCATCAACGCGCTGCTCGCGCATCCTGCCCGCGATTTTGCCCAGCTCGGTGCGCTCGCCCGTCGCCACTACATAGCCCCGCCCCCGCCCCGAAACGACAATCGCGCCGGAGTAGAGCATATTCGCGCGGTCGGCGACGGGCGTCTCGGCAGGCACAGGCGCGACCTGTTTATACACAGGCACCGACTCCCCCGTCAGCAGCGATTCGTCCACCTGCAACGCCGTCGCCTGAAACAAGCGAATATCCGCAGGCACGCGCACGCCGGACTCCAGCAACACCACATCGCCCGGAACCAGCTCGCGGCTCAGGATATCGTGTTCCTTCCCGTCGCGTAGCACCAGCGCGTGTGGGGCGGTGAGCTGCATCAGCGCGCGCACCGACTTCTCCGCCCGGTACTCCTGAATGAAACCGATGGTGGCGTTCAGAATCAGCACCGCCGCGATGACGCCCGTGTCGATATACTCGCCCAGCACCAGCGTGACGACCGCCGACGCCAGCAGGATGTAAATCAGAGGGCTTTGGAACTGATGTAGAATAATCTGGAATACGCTCACGGGCTTAATCGGCTCGATCTCGTTGTAGCCGTACCGCAGCAGGCGCTCCCGCGCCTCCTGCAGGCTCAGCCCCTGCTCGCGCGTGTGCAGCCGCTCGGCGACCTGTTCAGGCGTCAGCGCGTGCGGAACGAACTCTTGTGGCAACTCAGGCGCGTCGATGAGCGGATTGTGCATTCGCAGGAGCCTCCCACATAGAGGATACCTCATCCTCTGTATGAAGCACGCTCAGGCGTTGGCTTGTCCCCGCCGTTTGAGAACGCGCTGAACATATTCCACCTCGCGGATTCCCATCCGTTGGCATACGGCGAGATAGAGTCCCAACGAAGCGGTGGCGACCAGCACGATAACCAAAAACGACCTGAGGTTCGTCTGAAACGGCGGCAACAGTATAGACAGCCCCGTGTGCATTCCCCAGGCCATCGCGCCCATCGCCAGCGTCGCAACCCCTGTGCGCGCCAGAAACCCCATCAGCGGAGTCGGCTCCGCCCCGTTTTCTCGGGGAATGCGCCGATTCAGAATCTGGAGCATCCAGACCATCTGCGCCGTCGCCGCCATCGAGGTCGCCAGTGCCAAGCCCACATGTCCCCAGCCCAGCACGCGCATGAACAGCATACACAGCGGTATAAACAGGGCAGTCACAGCGGAGCCGATGAGCACGGGCGTCAGCGAGTCGCGCAGCGCAAAGAACCCGCGTGCAATCAACGCCTGCCCCGACCACGCGAACAGCCCCAGTGCGAACGCCTGCAACGCGCTCGCCGTCAGCTGCGTGTCTGCTGGTGTGAACTTGCCGTACTGCAACAGCACGCGACTGATGTCCTCTGCCAGCACGACAAGCAACACCGTCGCAGGCGCAGTGAGGAACCACACGAGTCGCAAGCCCTGCCGCAGCGTGAGACGCAGGGTGCCCCATTCCGCACGCGCCGCGAGCGAAGTCAGCGCGGGAAAAATCGCCAGCGCAATCCCCTGTCCCACGATGCCCAGCGGCGCCTGCATCTGCCGGTTCGCGTTGTCCAGCGCGGAAATCGCCCCCGGCGGCAGCCACGAGGCAAACACGCGCAGAATCAACATATAGATTCCGGGCAGCGACAGCCCGAACATCACGGGCAGCATCAGGCGGAACACCTCCCGCGCGCCCTCATGTCTCCAGTTGAACTCCAGCCGAAATGCGCTCCCCAGTCGGCGCATGACCAGAAGGGGCAGCAGTACACTTCCCACAAATGCGCCCAGCAGCGCGCCCCACGCCAGTCCCGACACGCCCAGCCACAGCGCCAGCACCAGCCCCCCAAAGATGATGCCGATATTGTAGATGTTCGGTCCCAGGGCGGGCGCGAGAAAGTGCTTGCGGGCATACAGAGTCGCCATCATCAGCCCGCCCAGCAGGAAGCAAATCTGCGCAGGCAACACAATGCGCGTGAGCTGCGTGGTGAGCGTGAGACGGTCGGCATCGAAGCCCGGAAACATCAGCGCAACGGCAATCGGTGCAATCAACTCAAGCAACAGCACCAGCGCAGTCGTGATGCCCACCATCACCGTCGCCACAATCGAAAAAACCCGCCACGCCTCGTCTTTACTCCCTTGCTCCCAGTATTTCGAAAACACCGGCATCAGCGACGATGAGAGCGCGCCCCCTGCCACCATAAAGAAGAGCAAATCGGGCAGCTGGAACGCTGCGCGATAGGCGTCGGTGAGTTCGTTCTGCCCGAAGCGGAACGCAATCACCGTGTCGCGCAGCATGCCCAGAATACGACTGGCGAAAATTGCCGTCATCATCAGCGCGGACGCCCGCGCCCAACTATAGCCTGCCTTCTGCCCCTCAGAGTCCCTCATCGCGTGAGACCAGCTTCAAGCCCACCACGCCCACCACAATCAAACCGATAAAAAACAGCCGCCAGAAGTCGCGCGACTCTTTGAACCAGACTATCCCCACAATCGCCACGCCCAACGCGCCTATCCCCACCCAGATAGCATACGCCGTGCCAAGCGGGATTTGGCGAATGGACAGCGAAAGGAACCAGAAGCTCGCCCACGCAGTGGTGAGCGCAATCACGGTCGGAACAAGGCGCGTGAAGCCGTTCGAGAACTTCAACGCCGTCGCCCAAACAATCTCCATTAGCCCAGCAATCAGCAGAAAGAGCCACGCCATGCGGGGGAAAGTATACCGTGTTCAGTGGCGCGTGCAGGGACGTTCGGCAGGGAGGCTCTCAACGGGCTTTCGGGGCGATTTGCCCTGAAGCGGGGCATCCCGGGATACCTATCAGGTACAATCCCCATGCTATGGGGCTGAAGCGAGTCTGGCAGGGCGTGCTGAAAGGCGCGGAGAAGGCGGCGCAGCGTATCCCCGCCGTGCAGAAGCGACTGGAAGCCGAATATGCCCAAGTGGAGCAGATGGTGCGCTCCAAAATGCGCCCGAAACTGGAGAGCCTGCCCGATTTCCCCCAGCTGCCCGAACAAGGCGTCCCCCGAGAGCAGATTCTGAGCTGGCTGCAGCAACTGCGTGAGCAAGAGACCCCACCTTGGAAACAGGGGCGCGTGTCGGGCACGGTCTATCACGGCGGCGAGGAACACAGCGCGTTCCTCAGTCAGGTCTACGCGCTCCACGCGCAGAGCAACCCGCTCCACGCCGACCTGTTCCCCAGCACGATTAAGTTCGAAGCCGAAATCGTGCGGATGACGGCGAGCCTGCTCCATGCCCCTGCGACCGACGACCCAACGCAGCAGGTGGTCGGCACAACCACTTCAGGCGGCACGGAGAGCATCCTGCTCGCGATGAAGACCTATCGCGACTGGGCGCACGCCGAGAAAGGGATTACCGAACCCGAAGTCGTCGCGCCCGAAACCGCGCATCCCGCCTTCGACAAAGCGGCGCACCTGTTCTGCATCAAGCTCATTCGCACGCCCGTCGGCGACGACTTCAAGGCGAACCTGGAGGCGATGCACAAGGCGATTACCCGCCAGACGATTGCCCTCGTCGGCTCCGCGCCCGGCTACCCGCACGGCGTGATTGACCCCATCCCCCAGATTGCGCAGCTGGCGAAGCAGTACGGTATCGGTATGCATGTGGACGCTTGTCTCGGCGGTTTCATCCTGCCGTTTATTGAGATGGCGGGCTACCCCGTGACGCCGTGGGACTTCCGCGTGGACGGCGTGACCTCGATATCGGTAGACCCACACAAGTACGGCTACACGCCGAAAGGGTTATCGGTCGTGTTGTATCGGGGACGCAATTTGCGGCGTTATCAGTATTTCACGGCGACAGAGTGGCAAGGGGGGCTGTACGCTTCGCCGACGCTGCCGGGCAGTCGCCCCGGCGCGCTCAGCGTCGCGGGCTGGGCGGCGATGGTCTCCATCGGCAAACAGGGCTATCTGGAGTGCGCCCGCCAGATTATGGAGACCGCCAAGCAGATACGCAAAGGCATCGAGCAGATGCCTGAACTGAAGTTGATGGGCGAGCCGCTGTTTCTGATTGCGTTCACCAGCGCGCAGGAGCAGCTGAACATCTATCAGGTGTTAGACCAGCTGGCAGCGCGGGGCTGGCGACTCAACGCGCTGCAGCGTCCGCCCGGAGTACACTTCGCCGTCACGATTCGCCATGCGCAACCGGGTGTGGCGGAGGCGTTCCTGAGCGACCTGCGCGACGCCGTCGACTATGTCAAGGCGCACCCCGACGAGAAAGGCGAGATGGCGCCCATCTACGGCATGGCGAACTCGCTGCCGTTTCGCGGCGTCATCGACGAGGTGCTGCGGCGGTATCTGGACGCGCTGTATGATTAGCGATTCAGCAACTCCCGCAGCGGATCGCACTCCCCACGCAATCAAGCCCACGTCGAAGAGCGTTTTGCCTATCTGGGGCAGGTACATGTAGTGTTCGAAGAAGTGGAGGAATGCCATCGGCAGGAACGCGAGCGCATGCCACACCCACGCGCCACCCAGCAAGGCACGCCTACGCCAGAACGCTCCTAACACGCCCAGGTAGAGCAGCGTTCCCACGATGTTATCCCAGCCCTGCTTGTCGACCAGGAGAACCTCGAAGTTGACGCCTACTGACGCCCAGTATTGCCACTGTGCGGTCGGTGGAACCAGCTCGTTCAGGTAGCTGATAACCGGTCCGGTGAGGCTGCTGCGCAGTTGCTGCTGCTGATAGCGCGTCGGTTCGGTTGGGATTAGGCAGAGTCGCAGTGCGATAATGAGCAGTCCTGCCAGCAGGAGTATGCTAAACGATTTCGCGCTCCAGAGGCTCCACTGCCCGCGTTTCCAGAACGCCAGCGCGCCTACGATGGGGATCAAGGTAATCGGCTGCTCATAGCTGCCCAGCGCAAGTAGGTAGCACGCCCCAGCCAGTCCCAGCCAGCCCCAGCGACGCTCCGACGCGCCCCGCATCAGCCAGTACACTGCCCAGACGCTGAACATCGTCCCCAGCAACGCTGTGCGCGAGGGAACCCACGTAATCAGGCGCATGTAGGGCGTCTCCAGCAGACGGTCAACGCCCCAGAACAGTGCGCCCACGGCGAGAAAGAGGGGCAGCCAGTTTCGCCGGGCGATGGGGGGGATTCTGTGCTGCGCTCGGAAGGACGCTGCAAAGACCATTGCGATAACCGCTCCGACAAACCACCATGCCGACCATCGCCCCATCGCCTCTATCAACCCTGTCTGTTGCAGGCTCAGCGCGACCGCGACGCCCAGCGCGAGCCAGTCAGCAGTAGGCTCCCCCACAAGGCGGGCATATTCGCGCGTCAGAAAAAACGCGCCTAACGCGGTGAGGATTAGCAAGAGCCAGTTTGTGAGCCGGAACCCCCACGCGGTTTCACCGTAAAGCGTGTAGTCTATCGCGATGGAGAGGCTCGACAGGGGGCGGTAGAAGCCGTTTTCCAGCAGCCAGTCGCCCCCAAACCAGCGCACTGCGCCCGACAGACCGCCCGTGCGCTGGACGGCATCGAGCATTACGGCGGTGTCGCTATCGGCGCGGAGGGGGATATTCTGAAACGCCTGGGGCAGGGCAAGCGCGTGGATCAGCAGGATCGCCCCCACCGCTGCCCCAACCGCCCAGCTACTTCTGCTGCTTGAAGAAGTTCGCGTTCTTCTCAATATAGTGGCGCCATTCGGGGGGCACTTCCGTGTCCGCGTAGATGGCGTTCACGGGGCACTCTGGCTCGCACAGCCCGCAGTCGATGCACTCGTCGGGGTTGATATAGAGTTGGTCTTCGCCCTCGTAGATACAATCCACCGGGCAAACGGCAACGCAGGATTTATCCTTCACGCCGATACAGGGTTCCGTGATAACATACGGCATACCGATAGCCTCCTGTTAATAGGATACCCGATGGCTTATTGCAGGTGCGGTTCGTCGCGATAGCGTTCCAGAATGCGTTGCGCCACATCGCGGAGCATATCGGGCAGTTCTTTACCCAGCACGGGTTCCTTTGGCTTTGCGTAGAGAGGCGAACCCGCGCTAATCCAGCCACCCTGCGCCAGATATTGCAACGCGCGATAGCCAGGGTGGTTTTTCTCGAGGCGGATTGCTGGTTGCGTCTGGAAACGGGTCTTGCCGCGCGGCGCGCCGATTTGCGCACGCATCTGCGCGTCCAGCCGCTGCGCGTATTGCGCGAGCATCTGTCCCACCTGATAACGGGGCATCGGCTTGCTCGCACTGAATCGGGGCGGTATCGCCCCACGCGCCTTGAGTTCTTTGAGCGCCGGCTGAACCCAGGCAGGATGTTTCCCCTCCAACTGGATGGCGCCTGCACCGGCAGTGCTAATCGGCTTTTGGAACGCTTCCGTCAGCCCGCGCTCGAGGTTAACCACGAATTCAGCGGTGAGAATGGCTACCTCGTAGCCGGTCAGCGGCTCGTCGTAGGCGGAAGTTGGCTTAGGCGGGGGCGCATGAAAGTTTGGCTGACGCTGCGTCCCTTGCGACCAGAGCAAACTGGTGAGCAGCAGGTTCAATCCCGCCGCGCGTAGCAGAGCAGAACGGTTCATACTCGTAATTATGGCAGATAGGCGCGAAAAACCCCGCCCTATCCCGGCGGCCAGGTCATGGGGCGTCCGCCCAGCAGGTGGAAATGCAGGTGGAACACCGACTGCCCCGCGGCGCGGTTCGTGTTCAGCACCACGCGATACCCCTCCGCCTCGATGCCCTCCTGCCGCGCAATCTCAGCGCAAACCCATAACAGGTGCCCCATCAACGCCTCATGTTCCGTCTGCATCGCAGCGAGGTTCTCAAGGTGCAGACGCGGGACGACCAGTACATGCGTAGGGGCTTGGGGGTTAATGTCGCGAAAGGCGAAGGCGTGGTCGTCCTCGTAGACGACCTGCGTGGGGATTTCACGGCGCACAAACTTACAGAACAGGCACTCGCTCATGCCGACCTCCCGGTGGCGCGTTCAACGCGTCGCTCGCGCAGAAACGCGCGAATTTTCGCTGCCGACTCCTGCGCAATCTGCTGCACCTCTTCGGGCTTGAGGGAGAGTTTCTCCGCGGCTTGCTCTAAGGTGTGCGCCTGCTCGCCCTGCAGTCCGTACAGCAGGCGCATCACTACGCGCTCGGCGGGCAGCAACTCATCCATCACGCGCTCAATCTGCTTGGGATGGAGGGGCTGCAACAAGTCGTACACAATCTGTACCAGCACCGGCTCCTCGTTCTTGGAGCGATTCTGCCACATGCGGAGAGTGTGTTCGATTTGCGTATGTCCGAGCGTCTCGGCGAAGTAGCCTTCCGCCCAGAAGTTGCGTTTACCAATCTCGGTTTCGAGGCGCGGGATGCCCTCGAAGAGCCGATGCGCCGTGCTGCGCTTGATGTCGCTCACCACATCGGCGAGCGCGTCGGTCGGCTTGAACCCCAGAATCAGATGCACCTGATTGGGCATCACGCGGTAGGCGATAAGTTCGTAGGCGTAGCTCTGGCACACTTCGGGCAACACCTGGGAGAAGAGCGCGGTGACCTCTTCATCAAAGAGGGGCTTTTTGGCGCGGGCATAGAAAGCGATTAGCGCATACAACCTGTATGCGCTTGACCCCGTCGTGCGTAGCTTCTCAAAAGGCGACCTTGCCACGCGCGGTTGCGAGCTCCCAGACGGTTTTTTCACCATGCACGCCCTCCACCCAAGCGGCGGTATAAGTAAGTATACCCCATTCGGCGCGAATTCCTACCCGCTTTTCAGGGAGTTTTCGCGTTCTGGCGCAGCCAGTGTTCGAGCGCCAAAAGCGAGTCGAAGACAGGGATCCCTGCAGGCAGGTTGTTCAAGATTTCACGTCCATAGGACTTCGTGCGCATGCGCGGGTCCAGAATCGCGACGATGCCTGTGTCTGTGGCACGGCGGATGAGCCTGCCGAACCCCTGACGCATCTGTTGTTTCGCCATCGGCAACGACCATGCTGCGAATGCGTTCTCACCCTGCGCCTCGAACCACGCCTTGCGCGCTCGCTGGAGGGGCGTGGTGGGCACTTCGAACGGAATGCGCGTCAGAATCAGGTTCATCAGCGTCTCGCCGGGCGCGTCGAACCCCGTCCAGAACGAACGCACGCCAAACAGCACCGAATGCACGTCCTCGCGGAACTGCTTCGAGAGGTCAGCGTTTGAGCTCTCGCCCTGAAGCAGGATTCGAACGCCCGGCAACGTCGGCACGCGCCGATATACCTCGTTCATTTCGTTGCGTGAGGCGAACAGCACCAGGGCGCGCCCCTGCGTCAAGCGAATCAGCGCGGTAATCTCCTCCGCGAGCCGCTGATAGTACGCGCTTGCGCCGTGCGTCTGCGCGTTTTGCGGCGGGTCGGGAATCGCCCCGATCGGTGGCAGATACAGAGCGCACTGCCGCCCGTAGTCAAACACGAGCGGGAGAATCAGTTGATGCGGCGTTGCCAACCCCAGCTGCTGCTCGAAAAAGTCGAATCGCCCATCCACCGTGAGCGTCGCGCTCATCAACAGGGCGGGCTGACGGCTCCACAGCCGTTCGCGCAGCCAGTCCGCCAGAATCAGCGGCTCGTAGCACGCTTTCCAACCCTTCTCAGCAGGCTCCACCCAGCACACCCCCTCCGCTGGCTCTTTCAACCGCCCCAGATTCTCATGGGTCTGCTCAAACCCATAGCTGAACTGGAGGATGATTTCCTCGACCGCCTCGCGCTGTCGCTCGGTCAGTTCCCCCTTGAAATCGCGATAGGTATGCTCCAGGTCACGATAGAACGCGCCGATTTCGGAACGCAGGGCGTCGGCGACATGGGCTACCGGTTCGTGCAGGTCGGCACGGAACGCCGAAGCGAGCGCGGGACTTTGCGCCAGCTCCGCAGGCGCGACGCGCACCGCAATCCCATCGCGCGACAGGGACGGCATGCTGACCGACTCCATCGCCTCGCGACAGCGACCCGCGAACCCCTCCACCAGCTTCTGCACCGACATCAGGAACCCCATCGGCGGGTTCTCGCCTGTCAGGGCGTCGGCTATCTGATTATTCAGGGCAGAGGCGTGCGCAATCAGCGAGTCAAGGAGGTTCTGGTCGAGGTCGAACTCCAGTGCGTTGGCGGCGGCGTCCAGCAAGTCGTGCGCCTCGTCGATAATCAGAAAGTCGTAGTCGTCCAGTAAGGACACCTCGTCGTTCGTAGCGGCGCGCACGAGGGCGTCGGTCAGCACGAAAGCGTGGTTCGTGACGACGATTCCTGCGCTGGCGGCGTGCCGGCGCGACTCGTAGTAGAAACAGCTGTGAAAGTAGGGGCACGTTCGGGCGCGGCAGGCGGGGGGCGTTGCAATCGCGTCCCACAACCCGCGCATAAACGAAACGGGAACCCCCTTGCGCCGCAGGAACTCGTTCAACTCGGTCTCAGTGCCTTCGCGCACGCTGCCCACCCATTCGTTGAGGAAATTAACCATTTCGGGCTTGACGCGCTTGAGCTGGTTGCTCCGAATGGCGGCGATGCAAGCATAGCGGCTGCGCCCCATCGCCAGCGCGGCACTTGGGGGGCTTGGGAACAGGCTTAGCGCGAGCGGGAGATCCTTGCGCCAGTACTGCTCCGCCAGCACATTCGTATAGGTGCTGACCACGATGCGTTTCTTCTCGCGCAGGCTGTAGGCGATTGCGGGCAGCAGCGCGGCGAGGCTCTTCCCCACCCCCGTCGGCGCTTCCACCATCCCTGAGGTTTTGCTTTCCAGCCGTTCGCAGAGGAACCGCGCCAGGTCGCGTTGTACGGGGCGCGGTTCGAACCCCGCCTGCGCCTCCAGACGCTGGAAAGCCGCTTCTACAGTACCCCATAAACTACTCATCGTGTTTCGAAGTATTATAACCCGATACGCTCCCCTGTCCGAAGCCCCTTACCCCGACTCAGCTTGGCATGCGCATGCTGTGAACGGCGTGCTATCGCTCCGAATAGAACTGCGTATCTCGTCCGTTCAAAGTCGGTAGAGAACAGATGGGGTTGGAATAACTGCTCTATCCCGTCTTCTCCTCGAACGGCTTAGGCTGCGGCAGGAGCGGGTTCGGAAGATCTTTGCGCAGCACGACCGCCATCACGCGCATCCCCATCGGGAACGCCATCTCGAACTGCAGGTTGTCGGGCACAGGGTCATAGTCGCGCAGCGAGATAAAGTAGAGCAGCTCGCCATCGGGATCCCAAGCGGGCAACACATCACGGAACTCAGGCTGGGTGATAGGGTGAATCGCGCCCGTCTCCGAGTCGTAAATCTTGATGATGTGCGTGCGCTCGTTGGGGGCGAAGCTGTACGCCAGCCAGCGTCCACACGGCGACCACGCGAAGCCCTCAATCATCGCATACTCGCTGCGCTCTACGAGTTTGAGTTCTCGCTTCTCGATATCGAAGGTCATCAGCTCGAACCGATGATTGCTCAGCGCGATGCGGTCAGCGGTGGGGCACACCTCCAGTCGGTAGGGGTGTCCGATATCGAACTCCTCGTAGCGGATTATGCCGTCGGGCGTGTGCAGTTCCAGTCGGGGTTCACCGCTTTCGTCGGAGACGGTAATCATGCGCTTACCGTCGTTGAGGAACTGGCTCAGGCGATAGCGCACGCCCTGCGGCTCGCCGTGCTGAATCACCGCGCCTTCCCAGTTGCCCATCGTGAACGGCTTGCCGCGCACCGTTAGCAGCAACGAGTGCCCCTCTGGATGGAGCGCGTACTCCTGCAGGTATTTCGCGGTCTCCACGAACTTGCGTTGCGCCTGCATGCGGGGGCTACGCAGCTCGACGGGGATGAGGCGGTTCTCGCCCGTCGCTAAGTCCAGCACATAGAGGTCGGCGCCCGCGTGATACACAATCCGCTTGCCGTCGGTGCTGGGGTAGCGCACATAGTACTCCTCGTGGTGGGTGTGGCGCTGGAGGTCGCTCCCGTCGGGCAGGCAAGAGTAGATGTTCGCGATGCCCTCGTGGTCGGACACAAAATAGATGCGCTCGCCAATCCACATTGGGGCGGTCAGGTCGCCTTCGGTGGGTTTGAAGCGCACGAATTCGCCGTCGCCGGTGCGGTCAATCCAGAACACGCCGGCTGTACCGCCGCGATACCGTTTCCAACGGGCGGGGTCGCCCGTGTGCCTGCCCAGAACTACCGCGCCGTTCGGTCCGAAGCTGATATGGTTCGCCAAGCCGTAGGGATACTGGACGGGCAGCCCGCCCTCCAGCGCGACGCGCCAGAGGACAACCTCGCGTGGGGGGCGTCCGGCGGTGCTGTTGTAGATAACTTCTGTTCCGTCGGGCGTCCAGCCGACGACTTCGACGCGCGCCGCGCCCTGATAGGTCAACCGTTTCGGCTCGCCGCCATCGGCGGTCATCACATACACTTCAGGATGTCCCTCATCCCGCGCCACGAAGGCGAGCCACTGCCCGTCGGGCGAGTAGCGTGGGGTTATCACCGCGCTCAGGCTCGTGGTCAGCCGCCGCGCAACCCCTCCTTCCACCGAAACCGTCCACAAATCATCTTCGCACACGAACGCGACCGTGTCGCCGTAAATCGTCGGAAAGCGGTAGTACCCTTTATGCATGGCAGTGGGGATTATACCTTCAGCAGCCCTGCCCGAAATTGAACAGCACGATTAGCAAATCCGCATCGTCCACGACGCCGTCGCGGCTCACATCGGCTTGCGGGTCGCTCGAACCGAAGGCGAACAGCACCAGCAGCAGGTCGGCGTCGTCGATGGCGCCGTCCTGATTCAGGTCGCCTGCTTTGAGCGTGAAGTTAAGCGCGACGAGGTCGCTGAGCGTCGCACTGGCTTGAGCGCAGAGCCAGACTCCGTTGGGCGTGCTGACGCGCACTGTCGCCGCGCCCGCAAGCGCGGTGTCGAAGGCGTAGCTCCCGCCTGCGCCGAGGTTCAGGTCGATGGTCTGCTGCTGGCTGCCTGCCTGTAGCGTGAAGCGCACAGGTGTTCCTTGGGGGTTAATGACGCCCTCCAGCGCGACCTGTCCCTGCACGCGCACGGGCGCAACTGTGAGCGTGTTGGTGGAAAACGAGGCGGCGTAAGTACTGTCGCCGTCGAACTCCACGCGCAAGGTCTGATTGCCCAGCGGCATGCTGAGCGGAATCGTGTAGTTCAGCGTCGCCGTGCCTGCGCTGTTGGTGGCGGCTGTGCCCACCACGGCGTCGTTCACCTTGAATGTGAGCGTGCGCCCGCTGAGAGGGGCGTTGTCCAGTGCCTGGCGCAGCGTGGCTTGCAGGGTTATTGTCTGCCCGCGCCGCCCGCTCGCGACGGGAACGCTGATCGAGGTCGCGCGGCGCACCTGCATCGCGCTTGTGAACAGCCGATCGTCCACCTGAAAATCGCCCGTGTTTATCGTGTTGCTGTTGTTGCGGTCGTACCAGAGCGCGGTCAGCACATCGTAAGTCCCTGCAGCGGCGTCGCTGGGCACGAGGAAGAAGCGCGCGCGGCTGTTCGTGCCTTCCACAAGGCTCACCTTGAGGTCGCGCGACGTGTCGGAAATCCACGCACCTGTGCCCAGTCGTATCGACGCGCCCAGGATCACCTGAAAATCGTGCGTGCTGCTAATGGTGAAGCCGAGCGTCGCCTGCGTTCCCGTGCGCACGGGGGTTGGGCTGACTTGGAGGCTCTGAATCGTCGCGACGCCGCCTTGCACGAGTTGATACCCGCCGGGCGCGTAGTAGTGGCTCAGAATCTGTTGCCAGTTTTTGGTTCCGTAGCCGTGTAGGGGCGCGCTGCTGGTGCAGGCTTGGCTGCTGGAGAGGCGTCTGCCAGTCGCCCATCGCGCGGAGCCCCACTGACACAGCCCGCGTCCGTGCCCATTGGTTGCGAATCCCGTACACACAGGGTCAGCAATACACGCCCAGCTACTGCCTGTGCCAGAGTAGCCGTCGCCGCAGCCCGCGTTATTGTTCTCCGCCGAGTATTCGGAGCGCGCGATGTTATTCGAGCTCGTAAGCAGCACATAGCGCGTGGTGGCGTCCACCGCCGCGTTTCCGTTGCTGCTCTGGTTGCCCGTGAACACTTGGCAGGCGGTGGAGTCGCAGATGTCATAGCTGCTGTTGATGGGCGGGTAGACAAACGACACGCCGTAGCTGCGCACAGCGACTGCTCCCGCCTTGAGCGATTCCATCCCAGCGGGCGGGCTTTCACTGCCGAAGCGCACATTCCCCCAGCAGGCATACCACTCGTTGGTAATCACGCCTTTGCAGTAGGTGTCGAGGGTGTAGACTTCTACGCTGGTACAACCTGTGCGTGTGTTGCCGCAGTTGCGCCCGACTTTGATGTATTTGGACAGCACGATGGGCGCGGGGGCGGCGGGGAAGAAATCGCCCTCACCCCCAACCCCTCTCCCACGGCGTGGGAGAGGGGTGTCTAACTCCCCCTCTCCCACGCCGTGAGAGAGGGGGTCGGGGGGTGAGGGCTGTTCTTTCTCACACTCCGTGCACGGCTGAGTCGGTTCGTTCTCCCGATGGCGTGGGGAGCGCATATCGCGCGTCTCGGTTCCCGCTCCCGCCTGCATCGTAAGCCGATAAATCCAGTCCCCCTCGCTCCAGAGCGGCACCTTTTCCAGTAACAAGGTGCGGTAGCCCGCTTTCTCCAGCGCAATCGTCGCATAGGGCTGCGGCTTGCCTGTGCGGTCGTGAATAGGGAACTGCAGGTAAAACAGCCCGCGCGAGTCGGTGAGCGTCTCGGAGTCATGGTTCAGCACGCGCACACGTACGCCCTCTATTGGCTGCCCGCTTTGCTCGTCCGTGATGAAGCCCACCACAATCATCTGGTTCGGCTTGCGCTGCGCCCACAGGAATCGCCAGTCGGTCTCCATCGGCGGCGCGAGGGGGTCTAAGTAGAACCGATGGGGCGGCGT
>JAOAES010000250.1 GCA_026416655.1 Fimbriimonadales bacterium | reverse complement strand
CTGAAGAGTCGGTAGGCTTGCAGGAAGCGAGCGCGCCCCCGCGAACAATTCCCCCCGTGCGCTGGGGATGGGTTCTTGCGCTGACGCTTGTGGGGAATGCGTTGGGGACGGCGCAGACGACAATCAAGGCGCGCCCTCTGCTCGACGACGAGGCGATGGGCTATCGCACTGCGTTCGTTCTCGATATCGAACGGCGGGGAAGCAACACGCACGGCGAGTTGATTGTGAGTAGTGCGTCGGACGTGGTGCAGGTCTTTCCGCTGGACTTAGCCGCCAACGCCCGCAAGCGCGTTTATGTGGCGGTTCCGCTGTTTCGGAGCGGACAGCAGGTCGGGCGGCGTACTCGCTTCATAACGCCGTATGCGGAATGGCGGGGCGCAGACGGCGAGCGCGTCCGCCTTAATCTGCCCCTGTCGCTTCAGGCGCACCTCCCTATCGTGGTGGTGGGCGATATGATTGGCGGGCTGGAGCGGCTGAACGGTCTTGAGGTTCCCTTCAACTCGGCGCTGTCCGTGCAACACAGGTCGTCCAGCCCGCCCTGTAAGGTCTACTATTTGCGTCCTGCCGCGCTGCCCGACGACTGGGAGCCGTTGCTGGAGTTTCCGATGATTGCGCTGGTCGACGGCGCGGAGACGCTTTCGGAGTCGCAGTGGCGGGCGTTGATGGAGTGGCTCACGGCGGGTGGTTCACTAATCGTCTCGGTCGGCTCGCTCGGACCGTCGCTGAAGGTGTTGCCCATCGCCCCGCTGCTCCCGCCGACTCAGTTGGCAGCGGATGGGGCTACGCCCGCTCGCATCACTGGCGAGCTGGGGGATTGGCGTCCCATTGCCGTAGAAGACTCACGAGAGTTCAATTTGTACGGGCGGCGAGTGGGGCTGGGCACTTTGTATCTGTTCATGGGGCGGCTGGAGCAACCTGAGTGGCGGGCATGGAAAGGACTACCTGCGATGTTCAGCAATATTGCTCGCAGTAGCGCGTTTCCCAGCGAGCGCATGGGCGTTCTTTTTGACTTGGAGTGGAACGAGACACTGCGGGAAGACCGCTACAGGCGTACAGAGGTTGGCGTGATTGCGCTGGGGGCTTATGTTGCGCTGGTATGGGGATTGACGGCGTGGCTACGGCGTCGGCGTAGGCTGGGGGGCGTGGCTGCGCCGCTCGCTGCGCTCACCGCGCTGGCGTCGGGGGCGGTGCTGCTTTTTCCCCCGCGTTTTGTCACGCGCGAGCCGGTGGTTCTCGCGCGGCTCCATCCCGGCGCAGGTGAACGCGCTGTGGAGGTCGCCTACGCCCATGCCGTGCTGGAAGCGGGGCGGCATACCCTCACGCTGCCTGAAGGTGGGGTGATGTTAGGGTTCGTCGCCAAGCCCAACGCGACCGTGCAGACGCACTGGGTTGGCGCGTCGCCGACACTTACGATTCACTGCCATGCGCGAGTGCGCATCGGCGTCTTTTTTGCGCGCCCTGTGGAGAACCATCCCCGCCTCGAAGTCCGCTGGCAAGCGGATGCTCTGCGCCTGCGCAATCTGAGCGGGCAGACGCTGAACGCAGTGCAACTGGTGGCTCGTCCCAACCCGACAGTGCTTCCCGAAACGCTCTGGCAACGTGCCGAGCTGGGCGTAGGACAGGAAGTTGTGGTGGCTATCAGGCGTGTAAGCGCTCCAGATAACCTCTGGGTGCAGGCGTTCTATCAGCGGCGCGGTGCGCCGCTGGCAACCCTCAACGGCGCGCCCCTGCAGGAGGTGAACACGCTATGCGTCTTCGCGCCGTAATGGACTGGTGGGAACGCTATTTCACGGAGAACGCGGCGGTGTGGCTGCTGCGGCGGATGCTCGCGCTGGAGTGGCTGATAGGAACCGACTCACGAATGCAGTCGCTCAATCGGCAGTGCCAACAAGCGATGCAGGCGGGCGACTACGAGCGCGCGCGGGAACTCGCCGCAGAGATTGCCCGCCGTCTCAAGATTACGCCGCTCAACCAGCGGTTTTGGCGAGACGGCGACCTGCGCCGCGCGGCGGTGCTGTATGGACTGGCGCTGCTGACGCTCGGATACTACTTTCTGCTGGGGGGCGGCATTCTCGCTGTTGTCTGGGGCAAGGCTTACCCTCTGCCTATCCTGATTGCATTTCTGAACCTGCTGCCGCTGGGGTTCACCTCGCAGGTTAGCTTGCTGGCGCGCGAGCACGCACAGGGCACTTCGGTTTTCCTGCGTTTGACGCGCCTGAGTGGATGGGACTTGCTCTACGGCACTTATACCGCGTATGCGCTGGGCGGCGCGCTCCGCCTCTATCTGATTTGGTGTGCGCCGTTTCTCATCCCGTTCGCAACTGCTGCTTACGAATCGTTCTGGCTGGCGCTGGGACTGTTTCTCCGTTTTGGGCTGTATCTCGTCGCGGCAGGGATTTTGTGGCAGACGCTGATGGCGTTCCTCGTGGCGCAGCGCGTCACGCTTCTGTGGCAAACGTTCGTTTACACCCTGTTGGTGGTCGTTATCCTTGCGATTTTACTCGTGCCGGCATCGCTGGTGAGCGCGCTGGTACAGAACAACGGGCATACCTGGTTCAACGAGGCTCCGTTCTGGCAGTGGGCGACGCATCCTGTGTTCTGGGCGTCGATGCTGTTCCCCCCGCTGGCGACGGCGATGGGGGCGTATATTGCGCATCCGCTCTGGGGCGTCCCGCAGGCGTTGGCGGTATTTGGCGTGGCGATAGCGCTCGCGCCCGTAGCGGCGCGCCGCCTACAACACGCCCTGAACGCGCCTGAACCCGAACTCAAAGTGCAGGAGGGCGCATGGTGGTGATTCTGCAGAGCGCGGTGACGGTGTTCTGGCTGGAGTATCGGCGTTATGTGCGCACGCGCCGCTACTGGGCACTGACGCTCACCACACTGCTGCTGGGGTACGCCTTTTGCCTGTTGCAGGCATTGCTGGCGTCGCGCGCCCCTGAGGCGGCGAGCCATTTGTTCGGGCTGAACTACAGCGGCGCGAGTATGGTGGGGGCATTCACATGGCTGCCCGTCATCGTAGCTATGCCGCTCACAAGCCGTGTGCTGCGTGATGTCTACAAAACGCGCACGCTGACGGATTTGTACCTGACAGAGTTGCATCCTCTGGGCGTGGCGCTGGGGCGGATTGGGGCGATTGCCGCGCTGGTGGGCGTGTCGCTGCTGACGCTGACGCCAGCAGCGTTGTGGACGAGTTTGCTGGTTGGCGTTCCGTTATGGCTGTGGCTGGGGAGCGCGCTGCTCGCCCTTGCGGCGTATGCACTGGGCGCAGCCATCGACGCCTACGCGATGCGTGGTCTTCACGCGCCTGACGAATCGTCGCTTCTGCCCACACGCTACAGCAGTTATCAAGCGGCTATGGCGATGCTTCCGCTGGGCGTTGTAGTGGTGGGGCTGTGGGCGTCGTTGTCGCCGAACGCGCAGCTGCTGTGGCTCTTGCCCGTATGGAGTTTCATGCCGTTCACTGCGCCGTTTCTGCTGAGCGCGGCGCAGAATATGGGGGTGTTGCTGTCGACGACGACGGCAGGGATAGGCTGCACGCTGGGCATGATGCTCTGGTGTGCGCTGGGGGCGGCGCAGTGGCGCGACTGGTGGTCGGAGGGCGCGTATCGGCTGATGCGCTGGGGCGGCACGGCGTTGTGGCTCGTGCTGCTCGGCGTCCATGGAGGCGTTCTGGCGCGCGCTCTCGCGACCAGTCCGTTGGCGGCAGAGCGGCTTTTGTTGGCGTTGCTCTGTATGGCGACTCTGTTTAATCTGGGTGTGGCGACTTTGGCAGGCTATTTTGCGCTGGCGCGCCGCCCCGCGCCCCTGCGTTTCGCGTTGCCCTATCCGTTCGGCGGGCTGCTGTGGCAGTGGGCGCTCCAGTGGCTCACAGCGGGCGTCTTGTATCTTGCCATCGGCTGGGCGTCGGGGCAGTGGGTTGCGCCCGCGAAGTGGCTCCTCTGGTCGCTCTATGCGTGGGCGGGCGGCGTGGTGTTATCGCAAGCCCTCTTCAGCGCGAGCTGGGCGTACCTGAGCCGCTATCCCAACCCCCTACAGGGCGATTACTTCAACGGCTTTTTCATCAACACCCGCCAGACCCGCGCCTACTATGAGACGCGCTCGCAGATGGTTGCTCAGGGCTGCGTCTTGCTGGCTGCGATTCTGGGCATTTTAATCCTCTGTAGCCTGGCGGTGCGATTGGTCAACGGCGCGTTTTTCCACTCGCCCGCGCTGGATGTGCTGGCAAGCGGGTTGATGCGCTTGCATCCGTGGTGGGGCTTCTATCAGGAGTGGCAGGGCTTGGGGGGAGGGGAGCGGTATGTTCTCTACTCGCTGGGCTGGGCGGTGTTGTTGGGGGTCTGGTGGGGGCGGCTCGGATGGCGGACGGGCGCAGCGGACAAAGAGCGGTTCACAGAATGGCGACGCGAGCAGATTGAGGAGCAGCGTCCCGAAACCGCTTAGCGGGCGAGGCGCGTTTTTATCCGCCGCCGAACAGCTCTGCTACGGGGATTGACCACGCCGGGTCAAACAGCGGCGCGACGGTCTCGTCCTGCGTGTAGTAGCGGATGGCTTTGTACTCTCTGCCCGCTGGCTCGCGATAGACCTCCAATCGGCGGTCTTGTAAGTTCACAATCCAGTATTCGGGCACGCCTGCCTGCGCGTAGAGAGCCAGTTTCTGCGTGCGGTCGCGCGGCAGCGAGGTCTGCGCAATCTCAATCACCAGCAACGCCGTCGTCGGATGTTGCGACTCGTAGTCCTCCACGCGCCCTGGCACGATAGCAATATCAGGAATCGGCTCGCTATCGTTTAAGCGCAGGGGGGCTTCGATGCGCACATGCCAGTCGCGGGTCTGGCGCGACACGAAACGATACATCAAGCGCGTGCGCTCTGTGGAATGCTCAGGTCCTTCAGGCGGCATAGGGTAGATGTCTCCTTCCAGCAGTTCGTATTTCTGGTCGTCGTCGAAGAAGCCGAGTTCGCCCAGCCTGTGGAACTGTTCGGGCGTGAAGCGCAATCGCTGCAGCGCAAGGTGGGGCGCTGCAGGCTCTTCAGCAGTCGGCTGTGTCAGCACGGCAGGCGCAGACATCGGCTTCAGTATACCTCGATGAGGGCAGGAGGTTGGGAGCGCGTGGCGAATTAAAATGCCGATGTTCAGAACGCGCGTGCTGCCTGCGCTGCTGGGCGCGATTATCGTGTTAGCGGCGTTGACTTTGCTGATTGCGGCGACAGGCAAGCCTCTGGGCGAAAGTTTCCAGATAATCCTGCAGGGCGCAACGGGCTATCCCCGCACAGACGCTTTCGGACCCGTAGATGCGTGGGATTCCGTGTTGCACGATATGACGCTGCTGCTGCTGACGGGGCTTGCCGTGGCGATTGCGCTACAGGCGGGGCTGTTCAACATCGGCGCGGCAGGACAGTTGCTGATGGGCGCGATTGCGGCGGCGTGGATTGGGACGCTGACGGGCGTTCCCGAACGGCTCCATCTGCCTCTCGCGCTGCTGGTCGGGGCGGCGGCGGGCGCGCTCTGGGCGTTCGCGCCTGTCTGGCTCAAGGTACGGCGCGGCGCACACGAGGTCATCTCCACCATCATGTTCAACTACATCGCGCTCTATTTGACGCACTGGCTCGTGACGGAGCGGTTGAAAGATCCGGCGGGCGACGCCCCGCAGACTGCTGTTATCGCCGACGCGGCACGGCTCCCCCTCTTGCGCGAGGACTTCTTGCAGGCGAGTTGGGGGCTGGGAATTGCAATCCTGACGGCGTTGGGGCTATGGTTGGTTCTGTATCGCACGGTGTGGGGCTACGAGACGCGCGCGACGGGCGCGAATCGCGACGCCGCCGATGCTGCGGGCGCGCCGACTGCGCGACGAATGGTAGAGGCGATGCTCCTGTCGGGCGGGCTGGCGGGATTGGCAGGCGCGATTGAGGTCTGCGGCTCACAATATCGCTTCTTCGAGGGATTTCCGAGCGAGTACGGCTTTGACGGTATCGCCGTTGCGTTGCTGGCGGGCAACCATCCTGCGGTGGCGGTGGTCTCGGCGTGGCTGATGAGCGCGTTGCGCAGTGGGGCGTACCACCTGCATGCCGAGACGGGCGCGCCTAAAGAAATCGCGGTCGTGGCGCAAGCCGTGCTAATCCTCTATGTGGCGGCGGTCTATTTACGAAAACGGCGTGTGGAGGGCTGACGATGAGCGACATCTTTGACGCGCAACTGGTCGGTGCGGCGTTGCGACAGGCGACGCCGCTCATTCTGGCGGCGCTGGGCGGGCTGATGAGCGAGCGCGTGGGCGTGATTAACATCGGGCTGGAGGGCAAGATTCTGATGGGCGCGTTCGCGGCGGCACTGGGCGCACTGCTCACGGGGTCGCCGCTGGTCGGGCTGGCATGCGCGATGGGAGTGGGCGTCACGCTCGCCCTGCTCCACGCCGTCGCTACGCAGGAATGGCGCACCGACCACATCGTGAGCGGCGTGGCGATTAACCTGCTCGCGCTGGGTCTCAGCACCTACCTGTTCCGCCAGATTATCGTGCCCCGCGAAGAGGCGGGCGAGACCTCCGTCGTGACGATGTTCGCTCCCGTGTCGCTGGGCGGGCTGGAAAACTTGCCGATATTCAACGCGCTGCTGAAAGACCAGAGCTGGTTCACGCTCTTCGCGCTTGTGTTGCCGTTCATGCTGCTAACGTTGCTCACGCGCACGCGCTGGGGGCTGCAGGTCTATGCGGTGGGCAACGATTCGGTCAAAGCGCGTACGATGGGCGTGCCGGTGAAACGCCTGCGCTATCTCGGCGTGCTGTGGTCGGGCGTATTCGCGGGCATGGCGGGCGCATTTTTGGTACTGGCGGCGACAGGGCAGTTCCGCGAGAATATGAGCGCGGGCAGGGGATTCATCGCGCTGGCGGCGCTGATTTTCGGCAGGTGGCATCCGCTGGGCGCGGCGGGTGCGGCGCTGGGGTTCGGGTTCTTTGAAGCGTTGCAAATGCGCCTGCAAGGTCAGCCCGTGTTCGGCGTGCAACTGCCCACCGACCTCCTGCTCATGTTGCCCTACCTGCTCACCGTGATTGCGCTGATGGGGCTGCTGGGCAAAATGAAGCCACCGTCCGACTTGGGGAATTGAGGCACAGCGAACGGCGTACGAACGGGCTGAGTTTATGGCTGTATCCGTTAGACATCGGCGCAGGTAACTCAAGATTCCTGCTCTGTACCTCAAACTAAGCTTAACTTCTTTCGAACTGCCTTCGCCACTGCCGTCGCCGGCTCCATGACAGGCATGCGGAACGCGGCGTGAGGAAAAACCTGCGCGAAGGTTTCCTCAAACGCCCTGCGGTAGAGAGCGCTTCTGAACATTCCCCCCGTCATCGCGACGGTGAAGGCGTCATGGTGGGTGAACAGGCGGGCGGCGCAGGCTTGGGCGTCGTGCGCCAGCTCGGAGCTTGCATGCGTTAGAATCATCCTCGCGGTGGGGTCGCCTTGGTCGGCGGTCTCCACCACGCTCTGCGCAAACGCCGCGACCTGATGGCGCGGCACGCCCTGCTGATAGAACAGGGGCACCAGCTCCGTGAGGCTATGGACGCCGAAAAACTGCTGCACGGCTTCGATGAGTTTATTGTGGGGGGCGCGTCCGTCCCATGCGCGCACGGCGGCACGGATGCCGCGCATCGCTACATCATACGCGCTGCCCTCGTCGCCCAGCAGCGCGCCCCAGCCGCCCATCTGCAGAACCAGCTCGTCGTCCCTGAAGCCGCCAATCAGCGAGCCTGTGCCCGCCACAACCGACACGCCGTGCGCGACCTCGATGCCCGTGCTGAGCATCGCCATGCGCGACTCCTCGACGGCGTACGCAGGCGGATTGCCCAGTCTCTCGAGGAGCCACTCCCAGTTGGCGCGTGTGCCCGCCACGCAGTAGCCGAGCGCACGGATCGGTTCGTTGATGCCTTGCAGCGCGCCCTTCAGAGCGGTTTCGAACGACTGTCGTTGCGTTGCCTCATCCACGAAGTTCAAGTTAGCGGGTCCGCCCTCGGCGTAGGCGAGCAATTCGCCCTGCTCATTCAGCACGGCACAGCCTGTCTTTGTGCCGCCCCCTTCGATACCGATGATGACGCCCATCGTCGCTGAGCGTGAAGTATACCGCAGTGGGTGATTGGGCGTTCGCTATTCGATGCGCTGTAGGGCGTAGAGACCGTCGCGCGCGCCCACCATCAGATTGCCGCGCCATACGGCGAGGGCGTTGACCGACGCGCCCTGCCATGCCAGCTCAGCGCGTTTCGCCTTGAAGTTCAGGCGCAAGACCATCCCGCGCCCTCGCCCGCCCAAGCCCACATACCAGAACGCGCCGAAACGCGCCAACGCCGTCGCTTGGCTGCCACCGCCCGCGCGCAACGCCCAGTCGTCGAGAGGGAAATCCTCGCGCTGCGTCTTGCCGCCCCCCAGCGAATAACGGTGCAGACTTACGGTCCCGCCGCTCGTCGTTGCCCACCAGAGGCGCGACTGCTCCAGCACAGGAGGCGTTGCTATCCGCACGGGGACGCGCTCTACAGGGCGGTACTGGCGGTCAAAGCCCACCAGCTGACTTCCACACGCCCAGAGACGTACGCCCGTCGCCAACAGATACGGATAGACCTCGCGGTCCACCAACTCCCATTCGCGGCGGCTCAGCGCGTAGCGATGGAGACCCGTCGTCGAGGCAACTGCCAACGCGTTGTTCCAGATGGCGAGCGCGCGCGGCTCCATAGACTCCGCTGTTGTGACTTCAGGCGGCTCTATCGGCGTAATCCGCAGAGAAGGCGAAATCTGATACACGCCCCAGTTCCGCTTCACAGCGACATAGACAGTGGCGGACGCTACGGCAAGGGCATTAATCGGCTCTTCGGGCAAGAAACTTGCTGCTGGAGCGCGCAGGTCGCGATAGAGGTACAATCCTGCTGTTGTGCCGATCCATAGGCTGTTCGCGGTTGCCTCTATGCAGGTCACGGCGCGAGGCAGACCACACACAACCGCCTGCTCCTCTATCTCAGGCTCTTGAAACATGGCACAGAGTCAGACGCTGAAAAGCAGGGAGCGTTTCAAAAGGAACCTTTCATACATCAATAGAGTATAATTAGGTACTGTTCGCAGGGTGAGTGAACTACCTCGTAGTGCGCCATCAACCTTCCGCTCTGCTGAAACGCGGGGCGATGGACTAAGCTCAGGGTAGGGTGCTTCATGCGGAAGCGCGCGTTGGTACCTCGCTTTGGCAAGCCTTCTCTCTGGGAGGCGAACGAGGCGGGTATACTTCCCCCGATGCGACTACGCGGTTACTTGGCAATTGGATTGGGGCTACTGACGGCGTGTTTACTGGCGCAGGCGACGCTTCCTAAAGACCTTCAGCAACGCTACCACCGCGCTGTGCAACTGGCAGCGCAGGGGAAACTGCGCGAGGCGGAGCCGCTCTTCCGCGAAATCACTCAGAAGCAACCCAACTTCGCCCCCGCCCACCTCAACCTGGGGCTGGTCTACCGCCTGCAGAACCAGAACGAGAAAGCCGCTGCGCACCTGCGCCGCGCGGCGGAGCTGAACCCGAAAGACCCCAAACCGCTGGTGGAACTCGCGCGCCTGTCGCTGGACACGGGCAAACTCGCGGACGCGCGCGGCTACCTGCGCATGCTGCGCGACCGATTCCCCAAAGAGCCGGAACTGCCCATTCTGGAAGGTGCGCTTGCCTCGCTGCAGAGCGAATGGGGCGTCGCCATCGAAAAGTTCCAGCAAGCGCTCAAGACTCGCCCCAACGATTTTCGTATCCACTACAATCTGGGCATCGCGGCGTATCAGCTCCGCCGCTACGACGAGGCGGAGAAGCATTTCAAACGCACAGTGGAACTCAAGCCCGATTACACCACGGGCTGGAAGTCGCTGGGGATGACCTACGAAGCGCGCGGACTCCCAGAACACGCTATCCGCGCTTACAGCGAGTCGCTCAAGCGAGAACCTGATGACCTGCCCACGCGCCTTAAACGCGCCTATCTCTATCAACGCGCAGGCAACCTGGACGCTGCACTCGCCGATTTTCGCCATATCGCCAGGGTTTACCCGCGCAATCCCGACGCGCACATCGGCGCGGGACTAATCCTGATGCAGAAGGAGCGCTACAGCGAAGCTCTCGTGCATTTAGGCGCAGCGCTGGAGCAAACCTCGCCGAGCGACCCGCTCTATCTGGACATCCTCACAGAGATTGGACACTGCAATCTGAACCTGAAGCAGTATGGTAAGGCGCGTGAGCAGTTCGCACAGGTTTTGAAGCTCGCGCCCAAGAACGCTCGCGCCTATGAGGGGCAGCTGCAGGCGTTGCTGGCGCAGGAGATGGAAGCGGAAATCACCCCGTTTCTGCGCAACTGGGCGAACAACCTGCCCGACGACCCACGCCCCATCCTGCAACTCGCCCGCCTCTATGAACGCAACAACAACCCCAAACTCGCCGAAGAGGAATACAAGCAACTCCTGCAGAAGTTCCCGAACCAGACCGAGTTCGTGCGAGAGTATGCACAGTTCCTCTCCCGTCAGGGACGCGATACGGAGGCGGCGCAGCTGTATGACCAGCTTCTCCAGCAGTCCCCCAACGAGGTGTTCGCGCTGCTGGGCAAGGCGCGCCTCGCTGAGAAACGTAACGACGCCCAACAAGCCCTCGAACTCTACCGCAAGGTGCTGGAGCAGAACCCTCATAACGAGATTGCGCTGCTCGGTGCGGCGGCGATGTATCAGAAACTGAACCAGACCGACGCCGCCATCGAAATCTACCGTCGCATGACGCTTACCGAGACGCCCCATCCGGTGGCATTCTCCAGCCTGCTCAACCTGTATCGGGAGCAGCAGCGCACCGACGAGATGCTGAACTACCTCAAACAGATGGCACAGCGGCATGGCGTGCGGTTTCTGCCGTTTCTGGCAAGCGAGATGCTCCAAGCAGGTAAAGGCGAGGAGGCAATCGCCCTCTTTCAGGACGCCCTCAAAAAAGAACCGAACAACCCGCAGATTCACAGACTGCTGGGCGTGATTTATGAGACGCTCAAACGCCCTGAAGACGCGCTCCGCGCCTATCACAGAGCGCGCGAGTTAGACCCCAACGACACATGGACGCTCTATCACCTCGCGCAGATTCAGGCGCAGCAGGGACAGAAGGAGGCGGCGTGGGACACGCTGGTCGGCGCGCTGCGCCTCAATCCGGACGACCTGAGCCTGTATCCCGCGCTGGAGCGACTGGCGGGCGAGCTGAAACGCGAGGCGCAGTATCGCGCGCTGCTGCAGGAACTGGCGCAGCGCAACACCCCAGGACAAGAACCGCTCAAAGCCTATGTAGAACTACTCCGCCGTGAGGGGAAAGCGGAAGATGCGCTCGCGTTGATCCAACGCCGCCTGCGCGACCGCCCCGACGATGCTTCCTTACTGAACCTGCAGATGAGCCTGCTCAACACGCTCGGACGCCATCGGGAGATGCTCGGCGTCTACGCCCACCTCGCGCGGCTCAATCCGCAGGACATCAGTCTGTTGCGCAGCTGGGCGATGCACGCTGAGCAGTACGGCTCCACCGTCGATGCGATTCTGGCGTTGCAGGCGCTCTATAAAGCCGCACCCGACGACATCTCGGCGGGGCTCAAACTGGCGCGCTACCTGGAGATGGCGGGACAACGCTATCGCGCTCTGGAGCTATTGCGCTTGATGCGGGAGAACTTCCCAATGAACGAGGATATCCGTAAGGAACTCGAACGATTGGAGGGGGCGCGTTGAGGCGTGAATGGCTGGCGGTGGTCGCTATTCTACTGACGCTGGGGCGCGGGGCGTTGCGCGAGATCGAGAAAACCGCCGCCCGCGAGATTAAACAACGCATCGGCGGCGGCGACTTTCAGGTGAAAATCGAGCCTGACGGTGTGGACGGGCTGACGCAAGGACGCCTCAGGACGCTCACCGTGCGCGCGCGCAACTTCACGCTGGACGGATTGCCTTTCACATTAGAGCCAGACCGCCCGAAATCGGGGCGGATTCGGCAGTTTGTGTTGCGGATGGAGAACGCGAACCTGCGCGGGCTGCGCGCCGAACACGCCGACGCGGTGATCCCCGATGTCTCTTACGATAAAGGGCTGGCGATTTCGCGGCGCGTCTTTCGGCTGAGCGCGACTGGCGTCGGTGTCTGCGAAATTGTGGTGAACGAAGCGGATCTCGCCGCTTATATCACGCGCAAGTATGCGCCCTCCGTGCGCGAGGTTTCTGTTCGAATCACTCCGGAGCAGACCACCGTGCAGGGCGTCGCAGTGCTGCTTGCCAACGAGGTGCGGTTCCGCGCCGTCGGCAAGCTCGCCCCACGCGACGGACGCTATTTAGACCTCACCGAAGTGCAAGTGCAAATCGAGGGCGCGAACCTACCTCCCGAATCCGCCAATCTGCTGCGCCAGTTCCTGAACCCGATCATCGACATCGACCGCGACCTGGGGCTGTACGATGGGCTGGCGGTCGAGAGCGTGCAAAGCGAACCGGGCAGGCTGCGCGCGCTCGGCAAAGTCTGGATTCCCAAGCCTCACCCTTCGTCGACGGGCGAGAAGTAGATGACCGTGACCAGGTCATCTAACGACACGGGGCGGTCGTAGATGCGCTCCAACAGAGCAATCACATCTTCCACAGTGCGAAATTCGGGATTCTCGCGTTCGATATCGCGCGGGCTGAGATCCGCGATGGGCTTGACCTCCACCCGGTCTAAAATCGCGGTGAACAGTCGTTTGCGCCTGCCAAAGCGTGGTCCGACAGTTACCCAAACAATCTGCCCTGCACTATATTTGCGCGATTTATCGCCCAAGCGAATCGTTGCCGTCTTGCGCAGAGAACGCAGCATATCCTCGTACAAATCCGTGTAGAAGTTCAACGCGAACATAGAAATCATCCCTCTCGATTGTTCCATAGTGAGATTCGCCGTTGATATTGTACCTCCTGCTGCTGGAGAGGGATACTATCGGAATCGCCAGAGTAAGTTCGCGCCGCGATCCTGCGCCAGGATAGACGCTGCCGAGTAGCTTTTCGCGTGCCCATCGCCGAAGATGAGCGTTGCCAGCCCGCGATTATCGCCTGTGGCGAAGTGGCGGGCGTAGAGGGGCTTCAGGCGTGCAGGCGGCAGGTGGTTCAACTCGCGTACGAGGTCGCGATCCGCCACGAGTGGCGTGCCCAGCCGCGGGTCGCGCGGGTTCGGCTCGCCTACGTAAGGGTCAAACACGTAGCCGCGATACTTTTCGGCGGTGGGACCGCTGGCGGTATCGCCGAACATCGGGGTGCGGGCAGGCTCGTCCATCTGCGCCAGGTAGACGGGCGTCGCGAAACCCTCCAGTTGCTGCGGGTCATACGCTGTTGCCGCCGTGTAGCCGATTGAGCCGACTCCACGCTGCGACCAGTCGGCGGGGAAGCCCGTCCGCTGCGCGCTGGGACAGGTGAAAATCCCCGTATCACGCACATAGGGCTGGATGAGACGTGTCCAGATGCGTTCAGGGGCAGTCGTTGGTACAGCGTAGTTTGTGGAGGGCATAAACGCCTCCTCATGGTCCTGCACGTAACTCATAACTGCCATCGCGAGCTGACGCGCGTTCGAGAGACACGCCGTCTGACGGGCGCGTTCGCGCGCTTGAGCAAACACGGGAAACAGAAACGCCGCCAGAATCGCGATAATCGCGATGACGACCAGCAGCTCGATCAGGGTGAAACCTGTGCGGATTCGCATGGTAATCTCCACTCTATTATAGCCTATGTCCCTGTTTATCGCATTCTAAGCCCATCTAAGAGGGCTTCAGGCAAGGGTGAGAGATTCCCACCCGTCATCGCTCCTCTGCTTTCTGGGCGGACGCCATGTCCGGTCGCAGCATCTGGGCGTGCGGCTTCACCCACTCCAGCGCAGCGCGTTCCATCGTCTGCGTGAGGCTAATCGGGCGGACGCCAATCCAGAAAATCAGGACGATGAGCGGCAACACCAGCGCCAGTTCCGCCGGGCGCAGGTCGGGCACCTCACGCCAGCGAGCAGGCGTGGGTCCGTAGAACACACGCTGGAACATCCACAGCATATAGACCGCCGCCAGAATCGTGCCCGTTATGCCCAGCACCACCCAGCCGACAGGATACATGCCGGCATGCGCCGACTTGTATGCTCCCAGCAGACACAGGAACTCGCCTACGAAGCCGTTCGTGCCCGGCAACGCGACCGACGCCAGCATGACGATTAAAAACAGCGCGGAGAACAGCGGCATTTGTTGCTTCAGCCCGCCAAGCGCATCGATCTGCAGGGTGCGCGTCCGAACCTCCAACATGCCCAACAAAAGGAACAGCGCGCCCATCGTCACCCCGTGATTAATCTGCTGCAGTGCGCCGCCGACGAACCCTTCCGGGGTGAGTGAGAACAACCCCATTATGATAAACCCCGCGTGGCTCACCACGGCATAGAGCGCGACACGCTTGATGTCGCTCTGCATCACGGCGACAGTGGCAGCGTACACGATTGCGACCGCTGCGAGGCTTATCATCACAGGGGCGAATGCCGCCGCCGCGTCGGGGAACAGCGGGATGGCGTAGCGCATAAACCCATAGGCGCCCGTCTTGAGGAACACCACAATCAGGGGCATTGGCGCGGCGCCCATCGACTGGGGCCACCAAGTGTGGAACGGAACCAGCGGGAGCTTCACCGCAAACGCCAGCGCGAAGCCCCAAAAGAGCCATGTTTCCAGATTGCCGGGCAAACCCTGCTCCCACACAAACGCCTGCAGGCGTGGCAACTCGAAAGTGAGCGTGTTGAAGGCTTTCTGGTACTCAAACGCCAGCACGATGGACGCAATCAGCATAAACAGCGAGCCGAAGAAGGTATACAGAAAAAACTTCAATGCCGCCGCCGCACGGTCGCGCCCGCCCCATAGACTAATCAGAAAATAAGATGGCACGAGCGTCAACTCGAAAAACACATAAAACAGAATCACATCGAGCGCCATGAACACGCCCAGCAGCGCGCTCTCCAACACGAGCATCCAGATAAGAAACTCGCGAATTCGCTCTTGAATGGCGAACGAGAACGCAACCGCGAACACGCTCAACAGCGCGGTCAGCCCCACCAGCCACAGACTGACGCCGTCGATACCTAAAAAGTAGCTCACGCCGTAGTCGGGCAGCCACGCGAACTGCTCCACATACTGATAGCCCGTGACATTCGGGTTGAAGCCCAGAAATAGCACGCCCGCCATGCCCAGCGTAATCAGGGTAATTGTCAGCGCGACGGCACGGGCGACTAACTCCTGCCCCTTTGGAACGAACATCAACAGGAACGCCCCAATCAAGGGCGTCCAGAGCGTCCAGCTCAGCGCCAGCGTTGTCCAGTCCATGACGCGGAGAATTGTACCTGAAAGCAGGGGACAGCGCATAGGGTATAATTTAGCCACGCTAAATGACAGGAGGTATCCTAACGCACTATGAGCTATCCGTGCTATATGCGCCTGCCGCACGAGTTGCAACAGGCGACGGAGATTGTTGACCTGATTGGCTACACGCCGCTCATCCGCCTGCGGCGCGTGGCACGCCATTTGCCCGAAAGCGTCGAGGTTTATGGCAAAGCCGAATGGTTCAACCCGGGCGGTTCCGTGAAAGACCGACCCGCTTGGAATATTGTGCGCACGGCGATTGAACGGGGCGAGCTGCACGCGGACAAACGCCTGTTGGACGCCACCTCGGGCAACACGGGGATTGCGTTCGCGATGATTGGCGCGGCGCTGGGGTTCGGCGTCACGCTCTGCATGCCCGCCAACGTGAGCGAAGAGCGCAAGCGCATTCTCAAAGCCTACGGTGCCGAGGTCATCCTCACCGACCCGCTGGAAAGCTCCGACGGCGCGATTCGCGCCGCACGCCGCCTCTACGCCGAGAACCCCGACCGCTACTACTACGCCGACCAGTATAACAATCCGGCGAACTGGCAGGCGCATTACGAGACCACCGGCGTCGAAATCTGGCAGCAGACAGAAGGGCGCATCACACACTTTGTGGCAGGGCTGGGCACGACCGGCACTTTCGTCGGCGTGGGGCGACGCTTGCGTGAGTATAAACCCGACATCCAGCTCATCGCCCTGCAGCCCGACTCACCGTTTCACGGACTGGAAGGGCTGAAACATCTGGAGACGGCGATTGTGCCCGGCATCTATGACCGCACCTTAGCCGACACGCATCTTGCGATTAGCACCGAAGACGCTTATCGCATGGCGCGAAAGCTGGCGCGTGAGGAGGGGCTGCTGGTGGGCGTCTCCGCCGCCGCGGCGGTCGTCGGCTCGCTGCGCGTCGCCGAGCAAATCGTCCAGCAAGCGCATATAACGGGCGAGGAACCCCGCGCCGTCATCGTCACCATTCTGTGCGATAGCGCGGACAAGTATCTCTCTGAACGGTTCTGGGATGACGAGACGCTATGAGAGTGGTCTTTATCCCCGAAGCCGAGCGTGCTATGCGCGACCATGCCCGCGCCGAGTATCCCCACGAGTGCTGCGGCGCACTGCTGGGGCGTGAGGAAGGCAACACTCGGATTGTCGAGCAGGTCATCCGCCTCGCTAACGAGCGCACAGAAGAGCGCGAACGGCGGTTCTATCTCAGTCCGCAACAGGTGTTGATGGCGGAACGGCGCGCCCGCGAACTCGGATTGCTCCTGCTGGGCTTCTATCACTCGCACCCCGACCATCCTGCAATTCCGTCGGAGTACGACCGCGAACACGCCTTGCCCTACTATTCGTACCCGATTATCTCCGTTATGCAGGGCGAACCCGTCGAACTGCGCTCTTGGCGACTGAAAGAAGACCGCTCAGGATATGACGAAGAAGCGGTGAACCGGTAAGCGTCTCTCGAATAGCAGAGAGACGCTTGACTGCCAATCATCTGGACACCGGCTCGCTCATCGAACCTCCACTGTAATCGCGATAGAGTCTGTTCCCGTGCCTTGCTGGAGTGGCATAGTCAGACGCTTCTCGTAGAGGTAGCATAGCCCTTCCTGCCCCTCGCGGCAGTGGTAAAGCAGCAGGTGCAGGTTCAACGTTGCGCGTTTCGCCGTGAGTTGCACCGGCAGGGTCGTTTGAAGTGTCTCGATGGGCACAATCAATTCCGTTTTGTCCTGCACAGCTGCGCCCTGCGCCTCGATTCGCGCCTGCGACTTTGCGTTGGGGTTCAGTTTATGCCCTTGGGGCAGGCGGACTTGCAGCGTCAGGGTGGGCGTGCGCGTGTTCACGGAGACGGATGAGAGGGTTTCCGTCGGTAGTTGACGGTGCAGCGCAGGCGGCTGTGCCGCCTCCAAGCCGCGCAGTTGCAGGGTCTCCACGCGCTTCGTTTTCAAATCGGCGACGCGGATCAAGTGGTTGTTGGTATCGGCGATGTAGAGTTTGCCGTGCGCGTAGCTGAGTCCGCCCGGCTCATCAAAGGTGGGGTTGTCGCCGTCGCGTGCGCCTGCGGCGCCCGTGCCCAAGAAGGTCTCGATGCGGCGTGTGCGCGGGTCGAGGCGTTTGATTTTGTTATTGTAGGTATCGGCGACATAGAGGACGCCCTCTACATAGACCACGCCGAGCGGGTGTTGCAGGCGCGCTTCTCGCCCGAAGCTGTCCACATCGCCGAACTCAAACAGGTCGCCCCCGACCAGCGTCTCCATCTTGCCGTTGGGGGCGATATCGGCGGCGCGGATACAGCTCACCTCGCTGTCGGCAAAGTAGAGTTTCTTGCCGTCCGTGACGATGCCCGAAGGCTGTGCGAGGGCGCAGGTGCGCAAGCTGCCGTCGATGCAGGCTTCGCGTCCCGTGCCTGCGTGCGGCTCCGCTTCCAGCGTTTTCAGGTTCAGGCGCCAGAGCTGGTGCGAGCCTGCCATCGCGATATAGAGCATGTCGCCCACCAGCACGACATCCCACGGCGAGTTCAGCGCAGTCTCGCGTCCCTGACCGGGGCGGGGCGGGTAAGCGCGGCTCTGTTCGCCTGTGCCTGCAAGGGTCTCGACCGTGCGCTTGCGCAGGTCGGCTTTGCGAATCGCGTGATTGTCGGTGTCGGCGATATAGAGCGCGTCGGCGTTGGGGTCATACGCCATCCCCTGCGGGTTGTTGAACCGTGCCTTCTCGAACGCGCCGTCTTCCAGCCCCATCGCGCCTGAACCGATTACCATCTCGATGGTGTTGTCCTTCAACGAGACGACCAGAACACGATGGTGGTTCGAGTCGGCGATGAACAGGCGATTGGTGCGTTCGTCGGCAAGCACTTTGCCGGGGAAGCGCAACACCGTTCGGGCTTCCTTGTCGCGTTCCAGTTTCAGGTTCAACGGTCCCCGCTTGAGGGTGCCTTTGGCTTCGGCAGTGCGGATGGTCTCGGCAATCGCGCGGTCGAAAATGTCATAGATCCCCTCGCCGGAGTGGTAGCCTACAATCTTCCCACTGGGGTCGATCAGTACCAGCGTGGGCCACGCGCGCACGGCGTACTGCTGCCACACTATCATCTGATTGTCGTTCACGACGGGGTGTTCGATATCGTAGCGCAGAATCGCCTGACGGATGTTCTCGGTCTCCTGCTCGGTGAAAAACTTGGCGGAGTGGACGCCAATCACCACCAGCTCGTCGGCGTATTTGCGTTCCAGTTTTTTCAGGTCGGGCAGGATGTGCATGCAGTTGATACAGCAGTAGGTCCAGAAGTCGAGCAGCACGACTTTGCCGCGAAGTTCGCGCAGGCTCAGTGGGCGGTCAGTGTTGAGCCACTGCAAACCCTCGGGGAAATCGGGGGCGTTGACTGTACCTTCCATTTTTGAACCCTCCTGTGGGATACGCGGAGTGCTGCGCCAGAAAATCTGCCACAGCGCAACCGCCGCGATACTCACCAGTGCCAGTATCGCAACGCTGAGTTTCATAGTGGGAGTATTGTACCTGTCGGAGAGGCTCTGTGCTTTTTCACGTTGGATACGCACATCGGCAGCGCGCATCGATTCCAGCCATGAACGCACCGAGTCGCCGTGTCCCTTGACTGCCCCTTGAGCGTTTTTCGCGAAGAAATTATACCTGCCCACCGTTCGGGGTATCTTATTCCTGCATGTCCGAGTTGCGCTGGCATCCGCTGTTGCAGGAGTGGGTCATCACGGCGACGCACCGTCAGGAACGCACATTCCACCCACCGCCGGAGTATTGCCCCCTGTGTCCCTCTCAGCCCGGTGGTTACCCTACGGAAGTGCCTGAGCCGACCTACGAGATTGTCGTGTTCGAGAATCGGTTCCCCTCGTTGCTGCGCGAGCCGCCTGTGCCCGCCGTCGCGCCGACCCCTTTCTCGCCGGTGATGCCCTCCCACGGCGTATGCGAGGTGGTGCTTTACACCCCCGACCACGATGCCACGCTTGCGGATTTGCCCGTAGAGCGGATTGAGCAGTTAATTCGCGTCTGGCGCGACCGCTACGCCGAACTGGGCGCGCGCCCAGAGGTGCAGTATGTGTTTATCTTTGAGAACAAAGGGCGCGAAATCGGCGTGACGCTAAGCCATCCGCACGGGCAGATTTACGCCTATCCGTTTATCCCTCCGAAAATCGAGCGGGAGCTGGACGCCATGCGCCGCCATCACGACGCCACTGGCGGGAATCTGTTGCGGGAAATCGTACAGCTTGAGCTGGAAGACGGCAGGCGTATCGTGCGGCGAATGGACGGATGGGTTGCGTTCGTGCCGTTCTTCGCGCGGTATCCGTATGAGCTGGATCTTGTACCTGAGGCGGCGCGGCGTGACCTGCTGGACCTGACCGACGCAGAAATCGCGGGACTGGCGCGGATTCTGAAGGACACGCTGCAACGCTACGACGCACTCTGGGGGTTCTCGATGCCCTACGTGATGGCACAGCACCCGCGTCCCACCGACGGCGCCGAACATCCGTACTGGCAGTTTCACATCGAGTTCTATCCGCCCTACCGCACCCGCGATAAGCTGAAATATCTGGCAGGCTCCGAATCGGGCGCGGGAGTATTCATCAACGACACACTCCCTGAAGAGACGGCGGCTGCCCTCATGGAGTTAGATATCAAGCCTAACGCGTGAGGTAGAATTGACTGAACGACGATGATGAACTTCAGCGGGCGTGTGGCGGTGATTACAGGAGCGTCGAAGGGGATTGGCAAAGCGATGGCGCAGCAGTTCGCGGCGCACAGTGCGCGAGTCGCTTTGTTGGACATCGACGCAGCTGCAGGAAACGCCGCGGCTCAGGCGATTCGCGAGCGCGGTGGCGAGGCGATTTTTGTGCAAGCGGATGTCGGCAACCTTACCTCGCTGGAATCGGCGGCGACGCAGGTTCAAAACGCCTTTGGGGGCGTGGACATCCTCTGTTGCAACGCGGGAATCTATCCGCAGGCGTTTCTGGAGACGATGACCGAAACCGATTGGGATACGGTACATCGCGTGAACTTGAAGGGGATGTTTTTCACCATCAAGGCGTTCCTCCCGTCGCTCAAGCAGTCGGCGCATGGGCGTATTATCCTGACCTCTTCCATCACAGGTCCGATTACAGGATTCCCGGGCTGGGCGCATTACGGTGCAACGAAAGCGGGCATGCTGGGCTTTATGCGTTCGGCGGCGATTGAACTGGCGAAGTATGGCATTACCATCAACGCCCTCTTGCCCGGCAATATCGCGACTGAAGGATTAGGGGAGATTGGCGAGGAATACCGGCGTAAGATGGAGGCGGTTATCCCCTTCAAACGGCTGGGCAAGCCGGAGGATGTGGCATACGCCGCGTTGTTCTTCGCTTCCGACGAGGCATCCTACATCACTGGACAGACGCTCATTGTCGACGGGGGGCAGGTGTTGCCCGAATCGAGCCTGGCGCTGGAAGACCTGTAGGCAAAGCGTTCACAGCGGCGCATGCCATCCGAGTTACCGAAACTGTTTCTAAGCGTCTAAAGATTTGCTCGCAGCAGAAATGCAGGAAGATTTCCAAAAAAGAAACGCAGGTGATGCGCATGAAAAGTCTCATCATGATGCTCGGAATAACAGCAGTAGCAGGCTTGTTGACCTTGGGATGGTTGGAACAGGTAAACGACCTTCAAACTGCGGAAGAGAAGTTCCATCTGAAAACGCTGCTTACCGAACAAGGCGGCTATATTTTGCCCCCGCCCGAGCTCGTTGCGCCGCCGTTTATTCAGCGGATTGAGTGGTCGCCCGACGGCAGCTACGCCGTGTTGAGACAGGTCATTCCCCAGCTGGATAGTGAAGAGGGACTTGAGGCGCAAAGTCGCGTGCTGATTTGGAGCCGAAAGACGAAGCATCTGAGCGTAGCGTGGGTATCGAGCAAGACGCACGTCCATGAGTTCACAGAAACGTTGGCGCAGGTTGCCTTTTTCACCGATACCCCTGCTTGTGTGTTCACGGTGAAAGAGGACGAGCGTGTTGAGAGGGGTGAGGAGATATGGTATAGCGTTTACTACGCGACGCCGGGCGGGCGCGTGGTGAAACTGGGTCGTTTCAAGGAAGCGTTTGTGTTAGCCCCGCCTGAAGACGCTGCACGCTACTTAGTTTGGAGCGTGGATGACCCCGCTACACCGAAGCAGGAGCTTGCCTATGCGCCCATCTTGGCAGGTGGGCGGTTGGGCGCGACGCGCCCTGTGTTGCCTCAAATTAGTCCGCAAGTGCGCTACCATGGATTGGACAGTTCCTCCTACTGGCATGCTGACGGCAAGCGTCTAATGGTTTCCTACATGGTCAAAGACGCCCTGTACGATGACGAGGGCAAAGAGATAGCCCACCCGGAATATCAGTCGCTGCTCTGGAACCCGCGCACAAACGGAGTGCAGCCTATCAAAGAGGAGGAGGCACAGGCAATCTGGTTTGGAGAACAGGGCTACCAGCACAGCCAAGCTGCCAAGCCGAGCGTGAAGTATGCCCGCACGCGGGTGCAGAGCGCGGGGATGTGCGGTAGAACCGAGACAGCATGGCTGATGGAAGGCGAGCAGGGCACGCTACTCGCCGCCGAGTCGAACCTGGTGGAGGTCTCCCCGCAAGGCGATGCGCTCCTCTATGTGGTGCATGGCGCAGCGTTCTTCCGCCCGCTCATCCGTCTCGACGCTGAGCAAGCCCGCACCCTGAAAGAGCGGCTGGAAAAGGCGCGGCATATGCGGAACGCAAAGCAGATTGCGAATGCATTGTTGATGTACGCGCAGGATTACGACGAGCTGTTCCCTCCCCGCTTTGACGACGAGTTCGTCGCGCTTGCCCTTTCGCCCTACATCAAGGATGAGGAGGTGTTTCAGGTAAACGGCGCGTTCGCCTTCCGCTATCTGCTGGATGGGCAGAGCCTTGCGAATATAGAGTCGCCTGCGGAAACCGTCGCAGGCCATTTGGAGTTGCCTGACGGACGCGCCGTAATCTTCGCGGATGGGCATGTACGGTGGGAGCCGAGGCGATGAACCGTGACACGCGCCCTGTTAGTCAGTTATGCGGCTGAATGGTCACCTTGCGGGCGTAGTCGTTGCCTTGCTCGTCGCGTGTTCGGTGAACGGTGGCGCGGGCAGGCGGCTTGATTTGCTCCACCTTCACCGCTTTGCCCTTGAAGGTGAACTCGGTCTTCTCATCGTAGCGGATTTCGCGCAGGTCGCCCGCGCGGGTCAGCACCTTCAGGGTCTTTTTCTGGCGGTCGATGCTCTGGATTGTGCCTTGAATAGAGGGCAGCGCGCGCTCGCGCCCGATGTTGGCGTCTTTCTCTGTGTTGCTCACGGAGAGCAACATCACGTCGAGGTTCGCCAGCAGGCGTGGCGCGAGGTACAGCGTCTCGCCCACAGCGAAGTCTTCGATTGTGGCGGACTTACCGTCGCGTTCGAAGCGCGTCTTGGGCGTGAATCGGTAGGCGAAGCGCGTCTTATCGGGCAGCTCCATCACGAGGTGGTTGTCCTCCACGCCGACCAACGTGCCTTTCACCACCCCACGGCGCACCTTGTCGAGCCATTTCCATGTGTCGGGGTCTGCCATTTCGCGCACGACGGGGCGTACTTGCGTGCCCACGCTCACACGCACCATCACCTGCTTGCCTTCCATCTGGCGGAACTGTTCGGTCTCGGCAGGCTGTTTGTTTATCCACAGGCGGGGCTTCTTGTGGAGCGTAGCGTTCATATCGGGCTTGCCCGTGCGTTTGAGGATGATGGTGTCGCCTTCGGGGTCAAACTTGGCTAAGGTTGCCAGAAAAATCTCCGTTTCTGCGAGCGCGCCCACGAACGCGGCGCCCAGTAGCAGACACAGTACCGCACGCATCACCTTTCACCTCGCAGGTGCGAAGGTTCGGGGTGGGGTAGGCGATTCCTGCTGGCACGGACGACAATTCGGGCGTTTTTTTATTCCTCGTCCGTAATCAATCTGAGCTTACTCAGCCACTCCTGCATCGGTTCCAGCAGGTTGTACGCCGTAAAATCTAAATGCACGGGCGTTATCGACACATAGCCATGCGCGACGGCGTACACATCCGTGCCTGGTTGGTCGCGCTCCTCCACAAGGCTGCCGCTGAGCCAGTAGTAGGGGCGTCCCGCGGGGTCGACGCGCGACTCGATTCGGTCGGCGTACTGACGCCTGCCCAGGGCGGTAATCTGGTAGCCCTTGATTTCGTGGATGGGCAGGTTCGGCACATTCACATTCAGGAAGGTATGCTCCGGCAGCGGGTGTTCGCGCAGCAGGCGAGCGATGTTCAGCGCGGCGAGCGCGGCGGTCTCGTAGTGCATCGGGGGCAACTCGCTCTGGAACGGTTCGTTCGTCGACTCCGCGCGGGCTAAGGGCAACACCTCCTCCGCCGCCAGCGAGACCGCAAAGGCGTTAATCCCGTGAATCGCGCCCTCAATTGCCGCCGCAATCGTGCCCGAATAGGTCAAATCCCAGCCGAGATTCGGTCCCGCGTTGATGCCCGACACGACCAAGTCCACCTGATGATTCAGCACGGCGTGCGCCCCCAGCGTTACGCAATCTGTGGGCGTGCCGTTCGTGGCGTAGGCGATGGAGCCGTCGGGTAGGTGAATGCGGTGCAGGCGCAGTGGCTTGTGCAGCGTGATGGAGTGCCCCGTCGCGCTGCGCGGGCGGTCGGGCGCAACGATAAACACCTCGCCGAGGGGCTTCAGCCGCTGCGCCAGCGCGCGAATCCCCTCGGCGTACACGCCATCGTCGTTGGTCACTAAGATGCGCATTATTCCGCGCCCTCGCCCACTACTTTCTCGGGGATGATTCCGAGCCACTTCTTCAGGCGATAGATGGTCGTGTCGCGGTGCAGCTCCGCAATCGCGCGCGTGAGTGGTATCCCCTTCGGGCAGACCTTCACGCAGTTTTGCGCGTTGCCACAGCCTGTGATGCCCTCCGGTCCGGTCAGCACTTCCAGTCGCTCGTTTGCCAGCGTCGCGCCCGCGTAGTGCAGGTTGAACAGCTTCGCCTGCGCAATCGGAGCGGGTCCGATGAAAGCCGAACGTTCGTTATACTGCGGGCACGCCTCCATACAGCAGCCGCAGGTCATACAGCGGGCGAACGCATAGCGCAACTCGCGCGTCGCATCGTCCACGCGCGGGCCCGGACCCAAATCGTGATAGCCGTCCATCGGGACCCACGCCTGCAGTTTCTTCAGCGCCTCGAACATCCGACT
>JAOAES010000219.1 GCA_026416655.1 Fimbriimonadales bacterium | reverse complement strand
ACATGCACGATGAAGGTCTCAATCACCTGCACATTCGACGAGGGACTCGCCAGTGGGATGTACTGAGCAAACCCCACAGGTCCGTTAGATCCACCCACGTAGCCCGCACCGCTGAACACACCGCTGCCGTTGTACAGAATCCGGCTCGTGCGCAGGTCGACCACTTTCTTGGTCCAGATAATCTGCCCCAAGCCGAACACAAAGCCCGAAACCACGAAGTTGAAGCCGAGCAGAGGCGCTTTGTTGCTGGTGATGGTGTATGCCGCTGTATATGTGCCGCCAGTAAAGGTAGTGCCGTCGCCTGAGAGGATGGGGTGGGGATTTCCTGCCGCTGTCAGGAAAGTGATTTGCGGCAGTCCACTCACAAACACAGTCGCCGGCGAGAAGAGCAGCCCCGAGTTGTTGATAATGAACGGCACATTGGTCGAGGTAGAGGGCGAAAACAGTGTGCCCTGACTGGTGGTCACGTTCACCGTCCAGCCGCTTGCCAACGCCGCTGAAACCGCTGTAATAGACAGCGCGATGCCGAGAATCTTTAGCCCTTTCATCCTGTTGTACCTCCGAGAATACAGAGTAATGCCGCCTGGGCGCGCCATTCCATGACGCGCCTCCGCTACTGCGACATCCACTCTTTAAAGACTCAAAAAACCTCGAAAAACGGACAGGTTTTGTCGAGAATTCGGTAGGCTATGCAGTGAACAGCGACCTGTTCCAAGGGCTTTGGAGAAGATTGCTCAGCGGGAGGAGGTTCGCAGGCTCTACGATTCCGCCAATCTGGAAAGGAACACGCACGACGCGTTACGAGTCTGCCCGCCTCGCTGCATCGTTGCAACGACGGCAGGGGTGTTGCATATGCAGATAGATCGGTACAGCGTGCGGCGCGACTCCGCCTTAGCTTAGAGCGCGACCCAGGCAGGCTGTGTGAGCATAGAGCGTTGCCAGCGGATGTAATCGCGAACGGCGTCGGCTATCGTGCGCCCCGTGCTTTGCGCAATCTGATCGCGGCTCCAGACCCGGAAGTAGCCTAACGCGCCACGCGCCATCGGCGCAGTGGTGGCAACCCTGTAGGTGCGGTTGGAATCCAGCTTCATGCCGCCTATCATCACGCTCACAACGCGCTTGCCAGGCTCCGCTTTGGGGTCAAAGCGCACTTCCGCGCCCGAAATCTGCAAGAAGGCGTTGTTCTTCTGGGGGTAGAGTTCCAGCGCCCGCTCCAGCGCCTGTAGAATCTGCTCGCCGCGCAGGTTCAGCACCACTACCTCGTCGTCGGGGTGCGCCAGCGCCTTGATGAGGTCATCTGCTGTAAAGCCGCTGGCGGGCACGGTAGCCGATTCGTTGAAGAACGCCGCGCCTAACAGTGCAAGGTCCGCGCTCGTAGTGGAGCGCATCGCCTCGACAATCGTTTGCGCCGCGGGATTGGAACGCTCGCCTACGCTGCCGAGCGTTTCCCCCTGCGACAGACCGACCTGACTCCAGCCCAGCGCCAGAGCCAGTCCAACCCAGCCCAGAATCCATCGTACCAGTTTCATTTTCGGCTCCACGAGCCTCGCGTGGCGTGGACAGTCTTGTCCAAGCACAGGCACGGACAGGACTGTCCGTGCTACACAGCGTTATGTTTCGACGGGGGTACGCTGCGAGGCGTTCCACCTTAAATACGATTCGATGAAGCCGTCTATTTCACCGTCCAGCACCGCCTGCACATTCCCCGTTTCGTAATCGGTGCGGTGGTCTTTGACGAGCGTATAGGGCTGCAGGACATAACTTCGGATTTGGTGTCCCCATTCTGCAGGGGCGACTTCGCCCTTGAGCTGGCGCATCTTCTGTTCTTCTTGGCGTCGGTAATAGTCTGCCACACGCGCTGCCAGCACCTTGAGGGCGACCTCGCGGTTCTGGTGCTGCGAGCGTTCATTCTGGCACGAGGCGGTAATGCCTGTGGGGATGTGCGTTGCGCGCACGGCGGACTCGGTTTTGTTCACATGTTGCCCGCCGTGTCCCCCCGCACGGAAAGTTTCGATCTTTACCTCATCGGGCTTGAGCTGATACTCGCTTTGCTCCACCTGGGGCATGACTTCCACCAGTACGAACGAGGTATGGCGTCGCTTGTTGGCGTCGAAGGGCGAGATGCGCACGAGGCGATGCACGCCGTGTTCCGATTTGAGCAGCCCGTAGGCGTTCTCGCCCTCAATCAGCACGCCCACGCTGGAGTAGCCCGTTACCGTGCCGGGCGATTCGTCCACGATTTCGGTACGGAAGCCCTTGCGTTGCGCCCAGCGCAGGTACATGCGCAGCAACATCGCCGCCCAATCGCAGGCTTCTGTGCCGCCCGCGCCTGAGTTGATTTCCAGAATCGCGTTGTTGGCGTCATACTCCCCGCTCAGCAGGGTGAGCAGGTCGAGTTGCTCTACCTCACGCTGCAGCTGCGCAATTTGTGTGCTGACTTCGCTTGCCGTCGCCTCGTCGTACTCCATCTGGAGCAGGCTAAGCCACTCGGTAAGTTCCTCCGCCTGTTTCTGTAATCGCTCGACGGGTTCGATTTTGTTGCGCAGGCGGGCGATGTGTTGCATAGTCGCCTGCGCCTCAGCGGGGTTCGCCCAGAACTCTGGCGACTCGCTCTGGCGTTGCAGGCGTTCCAGTTCAGCTTTCAGGCGAGCGAGGTCAAAGATGCTCCCCGATCGCGTCCAAGCGTCGGCGAGCCTCCTGAATCGTTTCGTTCAGTGTGCGGAAGTCGATCATCGGCAGAATTATACCTTAGCGAACTTGATTGCAGTACTCGCACAACGCCCGCAACCTGACCTATTGTACCGATCGCGCCTCTACTGCATCCATTCCGTAGAGTCTGTAGACAAGGTAGTCAATCAGCGCGTCTATCGCCTCCCGCTGTCGCTTGAACGGGTTCAGCCGGGCAAGGCTCCGCTCGTACTCTGTTTGGATAAGTTCGCGAGTCTCGCGGGGGCGGAGGCTGCGCGTGAGTTTGTCGCGCCGATGGTTGCGTCGCAGGATTTCCAGCAGCTCCTCCAACGGGAGTTCGTCGTAGTCTTCTATGTCGGCGCGGTCGTCCAGCGCGTCGGGGTCGCGCACGCCCAGCTCCGAGTAGAGCCACTTCAGAAAGCCGCGCTTCTCTTGGTGAATCTGCAGGCTGAGCGTGTGCATCTGCTCCGCCAAATGCGCCAGCAGGTCGTGCAGGGCGACGCTTTCGCCTCCTTGCAGTCGCTCCTGCGCCCAGACGCCGAGCGGCGACTCCAGAAACGCGGCATAATCGGGCGACGGCTCCTCAAGATACGCCTCCAGCAGCTGCAGGGCGGTTTGCAGCCGCTCAGCGCGTTCGGAATCGGAGAGGCGGAAGTCTATCGTGCGGATGGGAATCTGCTCCAGCTGTGATTTTTGTATGTGAGGGTAAATATCTTCCTCGCTCTGAAAAGTCAGGCGGAACCACCAGCCAATCAGGCGCGAGTTCAGCAGGGCGCATAGGTAGTGCAAGCTGTACGGCTGTTCAGGCTTCAAGCGCAGATTGTACAGTACATTCGTGTTGTAGTAGCCGACCGAGTCGTATGCAGTTATTGGCTCCACAGCCACGAAGCGCGTGAGGAGTTTTGGCGGGGCGTACACATTCGGCGACTTAAACTTGGAAAGCTGCTCTGGGTCAGGCTCCACATAATAGCCTGAGTGGATGACTCTGTATCGTTGTACATCCTCGCCTGCCACAAGCGGCTGGGAACGACGGGTTTGCTGTTTGGAAATGGCAGGGTCGTTCATTCCCGCCTCGATGCCGCGCGTGATGTCGACAATCTCGCCTAACGGTTGCACGCTGTCTATCGTGCGCAGGCGCGTGGCTAACTCAATCGCTTCCACAGGAAACTGATAGGGCACGATTAGGAAGGGCATTTCGCGAATCAGGCGCAGCGGCACAGAGCGACGATAGACGCCTATTTCCTCCACAAGGTCGTAAATTTCTATCGCGCCTTCAGGGTTTGGAGAGCGTTTCTGAAGACATAGTACAGCGGCTTCTACCTTCGCTTCAGGGAACACTGTGCCTGCATTTAGTACCTTCTGTAGCGTATGCTGCTCCATCACTAATCGGCGCAGTGGTTCGAAGTTTTCGTTAGTGAGGGCGCGACGGGGCATCACCATGCTCAGCATGCCGTTCTCGCGCACGCGCGTTAGCCCCGCTTCCACCATCAGGGCGAACAAATCCCACTGTCCACGCGCGAGGCTCCATCGCTGGCGCAGAATGCGGTTGTATTCCTCGCGAATCTGTCCTGTACGCACGCTTACATAGGGCGGATTCCCCATCACGATATCGAAACCGCGTTCGGAGCGGGGTTTCAAGCCGTCGGGGTTGAAAAAGACTTCGGGGAACTCCAGCTCCCAGTGGAAGAATCGATACTCACGGGCGAGGCGTTGGGCTTCCTGAAACCAGTCTTGTTGGGTCAGCATTTCCCAGCGTTGCGGGTCGCGCAGCGCCTCGATTGCTTGCTCGTAGCGGGCGGCGTCGATGGGCGCGCCGAACTGCGCCGCCAGCCAG
>JAOAES010000195.1 GCA_026416655.1 Fimbriimonadales bacterium | reverse complement strand
AACAGTAAAGTTTTCCCCACCAAAAGGCAACATGTTAGACTGGCAACGGAGGCAGAAATGGGACACACAAAACGCCTTTTCAACACGATTGCATTTCGGTTGACTTTGCTTGTAGTTTGCGCGACGACGCTGGCGCTGGCGATTAACAGCTGGCTCATCTACACATCCTCTCGCAAGACCCTGCTGGAGGAAACGACACGCGCTGGGCGGCAAGCGGTCGCCAAAACCGCCAGAGAGCTGGAACTCTACGTCTTGCAGTTTGCCAACGTCCCCCAAGTGATGGTACAGCGTCAAATCCAGATAGGCAAAGACCCTGACAAGCAGATGATTCCATTTCTCGCGGGAGTTCTCCAGTCGCAGCCGAAAGAGATTGTAAGCGCATACTATGCCTACGACCATCGTTTCCCGCCAGATCCCCTGCGCTGTCCCATCGTCACCCGCGCTTCCTACCCCAAGGGCGATACTGTCGCAGACGATTACGACCACCACGATGCGCATCAGGAGTGGTATCAGAAGCCCAAAAAGACCGGCAAACTCAGCGTTTCGGAGCCTTACTACGACGCTGGCTCAGTCGATATGACGATGGTGAGCATCACGATGCCCATGTTTGACAAACAGGGTCGCTTTTTTGGAGTCGCAGGGGTGGATATCGGCTTGGAGGAGCTGGTGGCGAAGATTAACGCCCTCGGTATCTTGGAACCTCAATTCAAAAATCGAGAGTACGCCCTCTTAGTGAGCGAGGCGGGGGTTGTGATTGCGCACCCGGATAAGAAGCTCTTGTTGCGCGAAGGTTTTGAGGGCGTCAAGCTTGCTCAGCTGCCGGAGGGCAAGGTGGTGGGCAGCACCGACCGGGGTGTGCAGCGCGCAACCCTTCATGGAAAAACCTACTACCTGTTCTGGGAGACGGTTCCGATTAGCAACTGGCGCCTGATTATGAGCGTGGAGGAGCAGGCAATCCTCGCGCCGCTCGCAGGGCTGCGCAATCGCGCTATCGCCACCACAATCTTCGCAATTGGACTGATGAGCGTGCTGGTCTGGAGCTTGACCTATCGCACCCTCAGCCCGCTGCGCCAGATGACGGCGTGGGCAAGACAAGCCAGCGAGGGACAAGGCGACCTGACTCGAAGGCTTCCGATTACGCGCAACGACGAGCTGGGCGAGTTCGCCTCTTACTTCAACCGGTTTATGGATCGCCTACAGGAGATGGTGAGCCAAGTGCGTCAAGCCAGCGTCCAGCTGGTCGATGTGGCGCGGCAAACAGGTCGCCTTACAGTGCAGCTGGGCGAAAAAGCGACAGAGGTCAATCGGCTGGCAGCCCAGACCGAACACGCCAGCCAGCAGTTCATCAGCGAGCTGGGCGAAAAAGTCACCCGGATGAACCAGTTCCGCGAGACCATGCAAACCTTCGCACGCCACTCCGAACAGACCGCCCAACTGGTGCAGCAGGGCGTGCAGGTGATTAGCGAAATCCAACGAGTGGTGCAGGAGGTCGCTCGCGGCGCGGAGCAAACGGCGTATACCGCTTCCGACGGATTAGCCTCCGTGCGCCAGGTAGAGCAAAAGATGCACCACGCAGCGACGCAACTCAGTACCGCTTCCGAGCAAACCCGACAAATCGCCGACGCCGCTGAAGAAGGCGCGCAAACCCTCACGGAAGCCGCCCAAGCCGTGTTGCGTATCGAACACGATGTGCAGCAAGTCGGGCAAGAACTGCACGCGCTGGCGGAAATGTCGGAATCGATCCGCGAAATTGTGCGCACAATTGAAGAAATCGCCCGCCAGACCAACCTGCTTGCGCTCAATGCGGCAATTGAAGCGGCGCGCGCGGGCGAAGCGGGACGCGGCTTCGCCGTCGTAGCAGAAGAGGTACGCCGACTCGCTGAACGCAGCGCGAACGCCACGCGCGACATCCAGGCTATTATCCAACAAGTCCTGGAACGCACCAACGCCTCACTGAGCGCGCTCCAGACCACCATCGAATCGGTGAACACCGGCGTTGCTCAAACAACCACAGTGCAACAGCGACTGCAGCAGGTGCTGAACGCGGTGCAGGTGGTCAACACGCAGGTACAAACCGTGCGCGAAGAAGTGCAGCGAGTCGTTCAGGACAATCTCGCGACCATCGAGCGTATCGAAGGAATCGCAGCTATCGCGCAGCAGACCAGCGCCGCCACTGAAGAGATGAACGCGGAAATGGCGAGCATCGAGCAGAACATCCAGCACGTCGCCGCCATCGCCAGTGAGTCGGCGCAACAATCTGAGACACTGGCGCACCAGAGCTTGCAGATGAGCCAGGAACTGCGCGAGATTGCCCGTTCTGGCGAAGCCATCACAGGACAGGCGGCTCAATCGGCGCAGGCTTCGGCGTCGCAGGTGGATATGCTGGAGCAGACCCGACGCCAGATTGAGCAGTTGAACCGCGTCGCCCAAGAACTGGAGCAGCTGGTGGGCATGTTCAAGGTGGATGCGGACACGCCCGACCTGGAGGTGGTGAACTTCCCACCCAAGGCGGCGTAGCACGGGCATGCTTGCCTATGCTCCTGCGTTGGCGGGAAGATGAGTATGTGATGTGTCATCAGCGGGACGCTGACGCTACGAGCGCGCTCATCGTAGCGTCGGCGTCCCACACATCCGCCCTCACCCCTGTTCTTGGGGAGCAAGGGCTAACAACTCAATCCAGCGCGTCGACCACTTCGTCGACCTCGCTGGCAGTGGCGAC
>JAOAES010000176.1 GCA_026416655.1 Fimbriimonadales bacterium | reverse complement strand
GCTCATGGCTCCGTATCCAGCAGGAACGCCTCGCGGCGGCGGGTTTGCGCGTTGTAGCAGTAAGCCGTTCACGCCAACAGCAAGGATTTCCACGAATTGCCTTCCATACCCCTTGACAAGCCTTGCAAAATGTGCCATAATGCAACTGTCTACCGACGGACAACACTTGACGACGCGAACCGCGTGGCAGCACGATGTGAACGGGAATGTGATAACGCGCGTGATAGACGGCGTGAGTTGGGTGCTGAGTTATGATGCCGAGGATAATGTGACGGGCATTCGTCGTGCGAACGCCCAGAGTGGGGTATCCTATCAGTACGACGGTCTTGGTCGTCGGGTGCGCACGGTGGACGGCGTGTCCAATACAGTCATAGACTACGCCTACTCTGGCAGTACCCTGATTGCCGAGCGACGCGGGAACGAGTGGGTACCGATGGTGTACGGGCTGGATATGTTGCAGCGCGGTGATGTGAACCAATACTGGAGTTGGCGTGGCGACTTGGTTGCCACCAACGGCGCGAGCCAACCTGTGCAGCGTGCGCCTGTCTTTGATGCCTTTGGCGACTTGGTGAGTGGTAGCCCTGCTGTGTATGCGTGGAACGGGGGTTGGGGCTATCGGTACGAGGCGCACACGGGCGGCTTGATGAAAGTCGGCGTGCGCTGGTATGACCCTGTAATCGGCAGGTTCTTGCAGAAAGACCCGTGGCTGGGGGATGTGCATCAGCCCCTCACGCTGAATGCGTATGGGTACTGTGTGAATGACCCTGTGCAGATGACTGACCCGAGTGGAGCTGTAGTCATAGTCATTCCAGTAATCGTGGGTATAGTCGGTGGCGCTCTACTGGGAGCCGGCTCAAGCCTGTTAGAGGATTACTTGGACGGTCGTAAGCTTAATGAACCGTGGTACAAGCACGTTGGGTGGGGTATTGTTGGGGCGATTCCTGTCGGCGGACCTACACTACGTGCTATTGCCATCGTACGGCGAGTACCCACTTTGGTGAAGATAGCCGTGCACGAGCCTCATCACTCCTTTCCCGTTATCGGTCGCGCTTGGCATATTCAAATGAACTTTTGGAGAAAAGGAGATAGGACAGTGCCTTGGCATAAAACGGCGTTCCGCATTCCGATATGGCCGTTAGCTCATTAGGGGCGAGAAATGGATACGATAAGGGTCTCTGCTGACGAGCTGAACTATCGCTACTCAATCTGCTCGGCTGTCAAAGCCGAGCAGATTGAGTACCTCGAAGGTCATCAGGTAGTCCGTGTTCCTTTTTACCGCTGGGACAAGAGCAAGGAATTTCTGAAAAGGCATGGTCTATTTGAGTACGAACGAGAGTATCCGCTATATATGGAGACTGTGGAGTTCTTCCATGTTTCAGAGTTCTCTCTAAAACCAGAAGTGCATTTGGAGTACTACATAGTAGAAAAAATTAGGTTTTCTCCTAAAAGCAAGCTAATCGTCTTTGAAACTGACTTTCCTATGGGGTTGCGAATGAGGGTGGAGACATGGAACGTTCTTTTGCATCCTAGTGAACGCACCATAGGGAAATATATAGAGCGTGCTCGCTGGTTGGTACTCGGTGAGGGATTTAGTTATGAGATTGTCATATATCCTCATTCTGGATGCCCCTAGCGACTTGGTGAGCGGTAGCCCTGAAGTTTATGCGTGGAATGGTGGTTGGGGCTATCGGCACGAGGCGAATACAGGCGGCTTGGTGAAAGTCGGCGTGCGCTGGTATGACCCTGTGATTGGGCGGTTCCTGCAGAAGGATCCGTGGTTGGGGGATGTAGCATACCCCCTCACGCTGAATGCGTATGGGTACTGCGTGAATGACCCTGTGCAACTTTCGGATCCAACAGGTCGGTGGTTTGAGACGGTACTCGATATAGCAACAATCGTTTACGATGCTTCACGAGGCGATTGGACTGGGGTAGCAATCGGTACTGTTGCCTTGTTACTTCCTTTCGTGTCAGCTCCCACAATCAAAGCAATCCGTGAAATCTTGAGAAAGTCTGACGACCTACGGGATTATCTGAAGGGTAAGACACCCCAGTATGTTGGGGGCGATGTGTACAAGTCAGGTGAATACGAGTTCCGTGTGTACTACGATCCGCCTGACCCCAATGCACGGGATGATGTGCATAGAGAAGGGCATCTCGATGTGAAAGTTTATAAAAAAGGACAGTTTTTAGAGAAAGTCAGAATTAAGATATGAGCGAGGCGCACGAACGATGCAACTGGAGTTGAGAATGACCCCGTGGGAAGAGAGTTGGCTGGTGCGAGATTCGTGGGCTGCCAGCGCGCTTGCGCGTTGCTGGCGCAGCAAAGCCTTCCGTGAACGAACGCAAGCACGTGGAGTGCAAGTCCACACAATACACTTGGGACAAATCGCGGGCTTCCACGCCGAGTCGCTACCGCCTGAGTTCGTTGGAGCGCTCGCCGCCCCCTTCTACGCCCGTGCCCTCAACTACCTCAACCCCACCCACGATTGGCTGATTGTTGTACAATCCTTGATGACCCTCCCAGTCTACTGGAACACTCTCACTCGGATGCGCTCTGTGAAGATTTTGGAAATCAAACCGCCCCCTTCCAACCAGGGCGTGTTCGAGGTAGCGCGCCGCGCACTCCCTTGCGTGATGCCGTATTTGTGGGGCGACGGCACGGAGATTTTCCTTCTGCCCAACATCTCTGGCGCGGCTGCGATGGCATGTCAGGTATTTCGGCGTGCAGTCCACGTGCCTGCTGTGCGCCCATTCGTGCAGGAGTTGCCCTTGTTAGTGGCGATTTTCCGTGATGCTACCATCGTGGAAATCGTCTCGCGCCAACCCACTGAGGTGCTTCGCGAGCAGATGCGCTTGGATGCGGTCAACCGCGCGCTAACGCGCCACCTGCAGGCGCAGGAAGCGCACTTGGACGCGCTGCGACACGCCTGCCCTCAGCTGGAGCAACAAGTGTTCGCCCAAGCCGATGCGTTCTGGTTGCATAAGGCGAAAGCGCTGTCCCGAAAGCGCCGGATTGCCACGGTGCAGGGGCAGCGGGTGTTGGTGAACAGTTGTCTGTACCGCAAGGGGAAGTATGACTTGCTGTTACGCTACGAGTCTTCAGACGAGGGAAGCCGGACAGTGAAGTGGTTGTTAGTACGCGTGCGTCCAGAAGCGGATGGCTCAGTGCAAGTGTACCGCTTTCGATGGCTTGGGAGCTGGGTATACTGATTGCATAACACCGATAGTGAGAGGAGGCTGGGGCTATCGGTATGAGGCGGACACAGGCGGTTTGGTAAAGTCAGGTGTGTTACCGAGATGAGTATTGTGCCCACTTTAGAAGCCTTTCCGTGGGAGAGAGTGCGCAGCGAGCTGCGTTCTCTCCCCCGTACCCGCGTGTCTAAGCGGAGACTTGTCCAAGAGCTTGTGCAGGGCGATCAGTGCTTTTGCATCCGCGCTTCACTGGAGGATGTCCTCCAGGTGCTCGAGTGGTGGTATGTGGCGATAGAGTCTCTATTTGAAAAGATGCGCCATGATAGTCGCATCTTGGACTTTTCCGCCGACATTTTCGGCAACAAACCTCGTATAGAAGTGAAGACCTTTTACTATGCTCCGGTGTACTCTCTTCGTGTTCAACTCAGCCACGAGGGGCAATCGTCCTCGATTCCTCTGGGCGAGGCTGCAATCGTTCGTCGCGCTGCAGAAATGTATGAGGCGTGCCTTACGAACCTTGACTGCCTGAGAGGCTGGGTTCGCTTCCTTGCTGGCGACTTCTCTGCGGATGAGGTTATGATTTTGTCTGACGACGATTGTGGAGAAATCCAGATACGAGGCGGTAGGATAATTTTCTTTGAGGACGAATAACCACACACCACTCGAAGGGTTGTAATGGTACACGGCTTGACCCTCTCTTGCAATCCTGCGATGGGAATCAGTTCGGAAACGCTCTTACACCCCGAAAGGCTACCGGAGGAACAGAGGCATGACCTTCCCAGAGCAGCCTGAGAGACCCCAAACGGGGGAGTCCTCGAACGAGGCCTCCCCTGCCCCAGAAATCGCGAAACTGCGCCAACAATTGCTCCTGGCGCGTCAAGAGGCAGATTCGCTTGCACGGGTGGAAGCAGTAATACCAATCGGCGCTTCCAGTGGCGCAGCCGTCGGCGGGGACGCCGACGCTACGATACGCATCGGCGTCCCCGCCGACGAACTCATCCCTGCTCTACCAGCGCAGGCGTATAAGCGTGCTGATGGCGGCGTTCCAGCGCGGCGCGCACCAGCCCCACAAACACAGGATGGGGGCGGTTCGGACGCGACTTGAACTCTGGATGGAACTGCCCCGCCAGGAAGAAGGGGTGTTCGGGCAGCTCGACCATCTCCACGAGGCGGTTGTCGGGCGAGACGCCGCTGAACACCATCCCATACCGCTCCAGCAGGGCGCGATACTCGTTGTTCACCTCGTAGCGGTGGCGGTGGCGTTCGTAAATCACCGTGTCGCCGTAGACGCGCGCGGCGAGCGAGTTCGGCTGCAGTCGGCACGGATACGCGCCGAGCCGCATCGTGCCCCCTTTGTCCCCAATCCCGCGCTGCTCGGGGAGCAAGTGAATCACCGGATGCGGCGTGTTGTGGTCTACCTCCTCCGTGTGCGCGCCCTCCAGCCCCGCTACATGGCGTGCGAACTCGATGACCGCCATCTGCATCCCGTAACAGATGCCGTAAAAGGGCACGCCGTTCTCGCGGGCGTAGCGGATGGCGTTCAGCTTGCCCTCCACGCCCCGCGCGCCGAAGCCATGCGCCACCAGAATCCCGTCCACATGGCGCAACCGCTCCGCCGCGTCGACATGCTCAAGTTCCGACGAGTCGATCCATTCAATCTCCACCGCCGCGTCGTGCGCCGCGCCCGCGTGATGGAACGACTCGGCGATGCTCAGGTACGAATCGCGATTCTCGATGTACTTGCCCACCAACGCGATACGGCAGCGGGCACTTGGGCGTTTAATGCGCTGCACGATGCGCTCCCACTCCGCAAGGTCGGGCGGCGCGTCGGGCAGCCCCAGTCGGCGCAGAGTCAGCCGCGCCAGACCCGCCTGCTCGAACAGCAACGGAATCTCGTAAATCGTCTCCACATCCAGCGACTCGATGACAGCGTTCTGCGCCACATCGGTAAAGAGCGAGATTTTGGCGCGGACATCATCAGGCAGTGGAACGCGCGTGCGACAGATTAGCACATCGGGCGTGATACCAATCTCGCGCAGTTTAATCACGCTGTGCTGCGTCGGCTTGGTTTTTATCTCGTCCCAGCGTCCGACGGTGGGGATGAGCGTGACATGCACATACATTACATTCTCCGCGCCAGCGTCCTTGCGGAACTGGCGGATGGCTTCCAGAAACGGCAGGCTCTCGATATCGCCTACCGTGCCCCCGACCTCCACAATCACGATATCGGCGTTCTGCTCGCGTCCCACGCGGCGAATATGCTCCTTGATTTCGTCCGTGATGTGCGGAATGACCTGCACCGTCGCGCCCAAATAGTCGCCCCGACGCTCTTTGTCAATCACCGACTTATAGATGCGCCCGGTGGTCACATTCGAGTTGCGCGTGCAGTTCACATCGAGGAAGCGTTCGTAGTGTCCGAGGTCTAAGTCGGTTTCCGCGCCGTCGTCGGTCACGAACACCTCGCCGTGCTGGTAGGGGTTCATCGTGCCGGCGTCGACGTTGATGTAGGGATCCATTTTGAGGGGGGCGACAGTGTAGCCCCTGCTGCGCAGGAGCCTGCCCAAACTCGCGGCGGCGATGCCCTTGCCGATGGAACTCACCACGCCGCCCGTGACGAAGATATATTTTGTGCTGGACACGCGCTCTGCCTCCTTGCTGCGAAGTCGGAGTATTGTACCTGTTCAGCGCGCCTTTTTCCCTGTTCGCCCAGTCCGCCTTGAGGCATCGGACTTCGTCGGGAACAACCGTGAGGTACAATCTTCAGCGAGGAGTCATCGGCTATGAGCGTCATCGATTACATCGACATCGTGCGTCGGCAGCGGACGGCAAGTTTGGCGGAGGTAGACCCCGAAATCTACGCGCTGATTCAGAAAGAGACGGCGCGACAGGAGCAGAACCTCGAACTCATCGCGTCGGAGAACATCACCAGCCGCGCGGTGCGCGAGGCGGTCGGCTCGGTAATGACCGACAAGTACGCCGAGGGCTATCCCGGCAAACGCTACTACGGCGGCTGCGAATATTACGACGAAGTGGAGAACCTCGCCATCGAGCGGGCGAAGCAGTTGTTTGGTGCGGAACACGCGAATGTGCAACCCCATTCGGGCGCGAACGCGAACATGGCGGTCTACTTCGCCGTGTTGAAGCCCGGCGACACGATGATGGCGCTCGACCTCGCGCAGGGTGGACACCTCACGCACGGCAGCCCCGTGAACTTTTCGGGAATGCTTTACAATGTCGTGCATTACGGCGTGCGGCGCGATACGGAATTAATCGACTATGACCAGCTGCGTGAGTTAGCCCTGCAACATCGCCCAAAGCTCATCGTGGGCGGCGCGACGGTCTACCCGCGCGAGATCGACTGGGCGGCGATGCGTGCCATTGCCGACGAGGTGGGCGCGTACCTGATGGCGGATATTGCCCACTACGCGGGGCTGATTGCGGCGGGCGAATACCCCTCGCCCGTACCCTACGCCGACTTCGTGACCACCACCACCCACAAGACGCTGCGCGGTCCACGCGGCGGGCTTATCCTGTGTAAGCAAGAGTATGCCCAGCAGATCGATAAAATCGTGTTTCCCGGCTTGCAGGGCGGACCCCTGATGCACCAAATTGCGGGCAAGGCGGTCTGCTTCCGTGAGGCGTTGCAACCGGAGTTCAAGATTTACCAGCGTCAGGTGAAGGCGAACGCCCGCGCGCTGGCGCACGCCCTGCAGGAAGAGGGCTTCCGACTCGTGGCGGGCGGCACCGACAGCCATAAGATGCTGATTGACCTCACCCCGATTGGCGTGACGGGCAAACTCGCGCAGCAGGTGCTGGACAGCGTGTATATCACCACGAACAAGAATATGATCCCCTACGACACGCAGAAACCGTTCGTGACGAGCGGGCTGCGTCTGGGCACGCCTGCCGTCACCACGCGCGGCATGCGCGAGGCGGAGATGCCGATTATTGCGCGGCTCATCGGCGACGCGCTACGGAATTATCAAGACGAAGACGCGCTGAATCGTGTGCGCCAGCAGGTGCGCGAGTTGACAGCGAGGTTTCCTGTACACGCTTTGTGAGAGATACAGAGTGGGCATGCGCTGAGGTAAAATCCTGACATTATGCAGAGCCTAACCGTTGAACTACCGCCCGAGATCGACGCGGAGGAGGCGCGTTTGCTGTTGGCAATAAAACTGTATGAGCTGGGCAAGCTTTCGCTGGGGCAGGCAGCGAATCTGGCTGGCTACTCGAAAACCGCTTTTATGGACCTGCTGGGCAAGTATGGTGTGCCCTTGTTTGCGTACCCCCCTGAAGAGCTGGCTCAGGAAGTTCAGCGATGAAGGAACCCGTTGTACTGGATAGTACCTGCCTGATTAGCCTGGGGCGGATTGGTCTGCTGGATATACTTAGTGCGCTGTTCGAACCTTGCCTCATTCCCCCTGCAGTTGCGGAAGAAACTGGTCTCTCGTACGAATGGCTTCAGGTTCAAGCGCCGCCCGATTCGCCGCTTCTACGCTTGCTACGCACTGTGGTCGATGACGGCGAGGCAGAGGCTATCGCACTTGCTGCGCACACAGGGTTTCTACTCGTCATAGACGATAGACGAGGACGCTCTTGGGCACGACGCATGCAGATTCCGATTCTCGGTACAATTGGCATCCTAATCCGAGCGAAACAGCAGGGCAAACTCAACGCTGTTGAGCCAGTGCTAAGTCGCCTAAAGTCCGCAGGGTTTTACCTTACTCCAGAGCTGGAGCAGGAAGCGCTACGCCTCGCCGATGAGTTGGGCGAGGGCAACTCCGCCTAACCCATCTTGATTCCCCAATCATAGGGTATCTCGGGCGTATCGTAGGGTAGGCGTAGCTCGTCGGGGTTCTGACGGTTGTACGGTTCCGTCGGGAAGTTAATCAGCAGCGACGGCTCCACGCCGATTGTCTTATAGCCGTGCGCCACCAGAGGCGGAATGACCAGCAGCACGCGATGATGTTCACCCAGAAAGAACTCATTAATCATCCCGTAAGTAGGCGAGTCGGCGCGGCGGTCGTACAGCACGGCTTTCACCATCCCCTTCACCACCACCCAATAGTCGGTCTGCTTCTCGTGCCAGTGCCACGCGCGGATTACTCCCGGGTAGTTCAGCGACACATACGCCTGCCCGAACTTCTGAAAAATCGGGTCGTCGCAGCGGAGCATCTCCATCAGGTAGCCCCGCTCGTCCGCATGCGCAATCAGCGGT
>JAOAES010000170.1 GCA_026416655.1 Fimbriimonadales bacterium | reverse complement strand
AGTTATACTGCTCTTGAAGTCTCGGAGGACACGGTTCTGGGTTTCCTTGGCTAACTGTTGGGGTGATAACACGAGTTTCCTCAATTTCGCCGTGAATCCTTTGCTGCCGAAAACCTCGTTACGCAATGCTTCCAGAGTCTCCATACTCACTCCTTATGCAAGATGACAATATGTTCTTCGGTCATCGTATCACACAGTTCGCCCGGGCGATTGGTCGGGCTATTACGAAGCGGCATGCGCTTGTTGGGGATGCGGCGATGATAGGTAGTAGAGTGCTTCCAACCGAAGTTAGCTGCTATCTCTATCAAGATTTGGTCCGTCGGGATACGCACTCCCTTCACTGTGCGATTGCCCACGACGAAGCAACCGACGCTCTGGGATTTAGCCACGCGAGAAATTTCGGGAAAGCATTCTGCAAAGTCTCGATAAAACTGAACAACCTGCTCCGCTCGCCTGAGGTTGTGTTGTTCGATCTGCTCCACCGTGTCCTCCAGAGTGGGTGAATGGAAAGTTACATCCACAGCGCGTCTCTGCCCTCCTAATGCCCTTTTGTCCACCGATTTGGCGATTTCATCGTTATAGCCCAGCCACTGGAGCACCAAGCGTGAAAACTGCCCATAGGCGACTGTTGTCTGCGAATCGCCGTAGGGAGGGGATGTGACGATCAGGTCAAACGACTCATCACCGAGCGGTAAGCCAAACCGAGTATCACCTTCGAAAACATTCACGCTCGTATTCGGCTTGTAATCAGCGAGGAACTCGCTCAAGCCCCTAAGATTTCTGCCCACTCGTTCCCAGAAGGTGGGAAGCACCTGAGGATGGTGCTGCCCAAGCTGCGCTTCGGGAATCCGATACAGCTTATACTCACCACGCCGCGTATTCGAGCAGTCGCGTACTGTCGCCGCGAAAGCAACAAGGAAAAAATCTTGCAGGGCAGGGGAGACAAACTGCGTAATCGCGTACCTCAACAAAGCGAGTTCGGATTGTATCTCGGGCTTGAACCAGTAGTCTATGTTGAAAAAGCGCGGTATTGGTGCAGCAAAATCGCCCTTGATTAGTTCCTCAACTTTGTTGCGGAGACGCTTCGCCTCAGCGACAGCCGTTTCTAAATCATAGTCTGTGGTTTTCACGCGCGCGAGCAGAACGGCGAAGGGATTCAAGTCTACTCCGACGGCGTTCATTCCTGCTAAGCGCGCTTCCACTAAGGAGGTACCTGAGCCGCAAAACGGGTCGAGCAACAAGCCCTTCGATCGTCCATAAAGACGGATAAGGCGGCGCGCCACTTGAGGAATCATCATCGCTGGATACACGTGGTAACAGTGCGTGTGGGTTTTTGTATTAGCAGTAGCGTAGTCCCAATCTTCCGTGTCGGAGTCGAGATAGCTTGCTCCGCCCAGTGCCAGCGGAATCTGCTCTTTGACCCTACCTGTAGCGTCGGTTGCCGTGCGCTCCCGCCTCATCTTGTAAATGATTATACCCCTTACGACAGGTATCCTTAACCCCGCCATGCCAGAGCGCGAGACGACGATTGTGATTTTCGGTGCGACGGGCGACCTGGCGCGACGCCTGCTGCTGCCCGCCCTGCTGCAACTGTGCCGCGCCCACCTGCTGCCCGACCATGTGCGTATCGTGCTGTATGCCCGACGCCCCTACACGCTGGAGCAGTACCTGAACGAAGTCGAAGCCGAGCTGCGCGAGGCGGGCAAGTCGCTCAGCGGTTGGGAGCGGTTCTGCCAGCGGTTTATCGCCTATGTGCAGGGCGAACTGAACGAACAGGGCGTGTGCCAGCTGCAGGACTATGTGCAAAGCAACGCGCTGTTCTACCTCGCGCTGCCGCCCGGCGTGTTCGCGACCGCCAGTCAGCTGCTCGCCCGCGCCGGACTGCACGACGAAACGCACGGCTTCCGCCGGCTGATTATCGAAAAACCTTTCGGCTACGACCTCGAAAGCGCGCAAACGCTCGACCGCCAAGTGCGCGAATACTGGCGCGAGGAGCAGATTTTCCGAATCGACCACTATCTCGGCAAGGAGACGGTGCAGAACATCCTTGTATTCCGCTTCGCGAACCTGTTGCTGGAGCCGCTGTGGAACCGCAACTATGTGGAGCATGTGCAAATCACCGCCGCCGAGAGCGCAGGGCTGGAAGGGCGCGCGAGCTATTACGACCAGGCGGGCGCACTGCGCGATATGATTCAGAACCACCTCATCCAGCTGTTCACGCTGACGGCGATGGAGCCGCCCAGCAGCCTCGTGTACGACGACCTGCGCACGGAGAAGGTGAAGGTGCTGAAAAGCGTGCGTCCCATCCCGCGCAACGCCGTGAACGCCTTCGCAGTGCGGGCGCAATATACCGCCGGGCAAATCGGCGAGGAGCGCGTGCCCGGCTATCTGGAAGAGGAGGGCATCCCACACGATTCCACCACCGAGACCTACGCTG
>JAOAES010000132.1 GCA_026416655.1 Fimbriimonadales bacterium | reverse complement strand
AAGATTCCGATTGGCACAAAAGTTGCTGCATGGCTCAGTGGCTGCTTCAGTTGAAAGGAAGTGGCGAGGTGGATTGGTTGTTGTGGGCGTATCAAAGCGAAAGGAAGCGTTTATTGAGAGGAGATGCTGGGCAGGGCGGGGACGACCCGCCCTGTTTCAGTTTGGGCGTTCCACCTGTTTCGGATATCCCAGTAGCGGACGCGCCAGATTGACAGGAAAACGACGCGCTATCGCTTCATAGCGGGCGGCGGCTTCCTCGAAGCGTTTGCGCTCTACGACGATACGATTCTCGCTCCCCGTGATTTCGTCCATCAGGCGCACAATCAGCCAGTCGTTGCGCAGGGCGGGGTCCTGCAGGAGTTGTTGCGCCAGCGCGCCTGCGGCATCGGGATTCTGTCGCAGAGTTTGCGCGAGTGTCTGCAGTTTCTCCCGCTGCTGCTGATTCACTTGCTGGGCGAGGCTTTCCAGGCGCGGGAGCAGATTCGTTTTGCGTTCCTGCACATTTTGGAGTTGCGCGCGTCTGAACTGCACTTCCGTCCAAGCCTGGCTGAGGACGCGCTGGCTATAGAGCAGGTTCAGGATAAGCAGTCCTACTATCACGGCGGACGCTATCAGCGATACTCGTCGTTGCTGAGCGCGCCGCGCCTGTTCCTGTTCCACACGGCGCAGCGCTTCGCGCAGGTGGCGGGGATCGACGCCGATTTCTTCTGCGCTGGCTTCCAGGGTCTGCGCGTCGATTTTTCCCTCCTGTTCCTGCTGGAGGCGCACCGCCTCGCGGATGACCTCTTGCGCCTGTTCGGGATCCAGTTTCTTCTCTTGCATTGCGTTCACCAACCTCTTCCTGCGCCCCCGCCGCCCGACTCGCCGCCGCCGAAATCGCTATCGCTGCTGGAGGACCAGCTGCTGGAGGAGTCGTCGCTACTGAACGACCTGCTACTGGAAGAGTCATCGCTACGGGCTGACCAGCCGCTGGAGAAGTCGTCGCTGGCGGCGAACCAGCTCCTGCCTGCCCCACCACCACCTGAACTGCCGCCGCCCCCTGAAGTCCATCCGCCTCCGCCGAATCCGCCGCCCGACGACCATCCCCCAAAACCGCCGCCGATAAACCAGTCGTCGTCGCGGCGACGACGGGAACGGCGTGCATATTCCCAGTCGTACTCGACGCGCTCTAAGCGGGGCAGTCTACGCTCCTTCTCCTCGTGATAATCGCATCGGGGATTCTTGCACTGGTACGACACGAGTTCCAGCCCGCTCCGCGCGTAGGTCGCTGGTTGAACGACGCGCGCCGTCTCGTACACCGTATGCCCCTTACACTTGGGGCACTTGCGATAGGAGTTCAGCAGCGCGATTTTGGGATGAATCTCCAGCATCCCGCACTGGTCGCACTTCCAGACATGGTAGTTCACGCTGCCGAGTTGCTCTTCGGTTCGTTGCAGCTCCGTGAGGTACTCATCGTCGGCGTTCTCATCGAGCAGGTGCATGGGCTTCTGGCAAACGGGGCACTTTGGCGGTCGTTCGCGCAGGGCGTAGGCGAGTAGCCCTACTCCGCCTCCAATCAACAGCAGCCCCCCGAAAGGCAGTAGCGGCGAGGACAGAGGTCCAGGGGTCGCGTGGTAGTCGTTTGGCGACGGTTTGTAGGGCGTCGGGCGTAAATAGGGCGCCGTGGCAGGCGTTGGCTCATATGCCCCAGATGCCTGTGCTTGCCGAATACGCTCCGCGATTGCCTCCACACCCGCCAGCACCCCGCCTGCGATGTCGCCTTGCTTGAAGCGCGGCACGACTGCGGTGTCCAGTATCTCTCCCGCGACTGCGTCGGGGATAATCGCCTCCATCCCGTAGCCCGTCTCAATCTCCACGCGCCGGTCGCCCAGTGCGACCAGCATCAGCACGCCGTTGTCGGCGTCGCGTTTGCCCACGCCCCATTTGTTGAATAGTTCTGTAGCATACTCTTTCGGCGTGGCGCCCTGCGTGCGGCGCAGGATGACCACGGCGACTTCCGCGCCCGTCTCCCGCTCCAGCGCGTCGATGACACGGTTCAGGCGCGCCTTCTGCTCGCCGCTCAGCACGCCCGCCATATCCACTACCCAGCCCCCGTCGGTCTTACGCGGGTTGGGAATCTGGTCGAGCGGTTGGCTCCAGCCCAGAAGCCAGACGCAGCTCCACGCAATCACCCATCGCAGCGCCATGGTTTGTGAACCCCCTCGCTACAAATTTACCTGATGTTAGGAGGGATGGAGCCTCCATGTAAAGATACAGCGCGTTGTCTCCGCGTGCAGGGGGTATCTTATTGTGCGCATCGAGCATGGAGCCACCGTTGACGCTAATACGCTATCGCGCGCCTGTGGGGTGCGTTCGCTGGCTTCTGGGCGAGTGTCCACAAGGGATTATCGTAGCGCGCCGCCCCTCGGAGGTCTTGCCTGCTCTTGCGGAGGTCGGACGGGCGACGCAGCAGGGGCTGTCGGCGGTCGGCTTCGTCGCATATGAAGCGGCGCACGGATTCGACAAAGCGTTTCCCGCGTCGCAGGCAGGAACGCCGCTGGTCTGGTTCGCGCTTTTTGAGCGGCTGACAGAACATGGCGAGCGATTCCTCCCTGCCCTGATAGGCTCGGCTCCCGAAAGCGCGCCCTACCACCTTGAATGGACAGCGACGCTCACTCAGTCTGACTACCAGCGCGCCCTGCAGCGTATTCGCGCGTATATCGAGGCGGGCGATGTGTATCAGGTGAACTACAGTTTCCGCCTGCACGCGCCGTTCGAGGGCGACCCACTCGCCCTGTTCGGGCAGCTCTATCGCGCTCAGCCCGTACCCTACGCCGCCTACATCGATACCGGCGAGCATGTCATCCTCTCCATGTCGCCTGAGCTGTTTTTCGCCCTCAACGGCGAGTATATCGTCTCGCGCCCGATGAAGGGAACCGCACCGCGCGGATTGACGCTCGAAGACGACATGCGACAGGCGCAGGCGTTGCGTTGCAGCGAGAAAAATCGCGCCGAGAACCTGATGATTGTGGACATGGCGCGCAACGACCTGGGACGCCTCGCCAAGACAGGCAGTGTGTGCGCACCGAGCCTGTTCGAGACGGAGCGGTACACTACTCTGTGGCAGATGACCTCTACGGTGGAAGCGCGGACGGATGCGCCTCTCACGGAGATCTTTCGGGCGATGTTCCCCGCCGCGTCCATCACGGGCGCGCCTAAAATCCGCGCTACGCAAATCATCCACGAGTTGGAGACCACGCCGCGCGGCGTCTACACGGGCGCAGTCGGCGTCGTTCTACCCGACCGACGAGCGCAGTTCAACGTGGCAATCCGAACCCTGCACTACCACAGGGGAAGCAGAAGTCTGGAGTACGGCGTGGGCAGCGGCGTGGTGTGGGATTCGGACGTACAGGGCGAGTATCATGAGTGCCTCACGAAAGCGCAGGTGCTGCTCCGCCCGCGCCCTGAGTTTGAGCTGCTGGAAACGCTGCTGTGGCGTGCCGGACGTGGCTACTTCCTGCTGGAAAAGCATCTGCAACGACTGCGACGCTCCGCCGAGTATTTCGGCTTCAAAGTGGATATGGAGTCGGTAAGAGAGTTGCTGAGGACCGCTCCTGCAGCTCCGCACTCTCCGTTTATGAGGCTTCGTTGCCGCCTTCTGGTTAATCGATCTGGCGAAGCGCGCCTTGAGTGCGCTCCCCTGGAACCGAAGCCGCGCGTATGGCGCGTCGCGCTTGCTCCAGAACCGGTTGACCCCCGCGAAGTGTTTCTGTATCACAAGACCACGCACCGTCAGGTTTATGAAAAGGCGCGCGCCGCTCATCCCGGTTATGACGATGTGATACTCTGGAACTCGCACGGCGCGATTACCGAGTCCACCATCGCGAACGTAGTCGTCAAAATGAACGGGCGACTTTACACGCCCCCTGTTTCGTGCGGACTGCTTGCAGGCGTCTATCGGGCGCACCTTTTGGAGCGGGGCAAGATCGAGGAGCGTGTTATCGCAGTAGATGAACTGACGCAGGCGGAGGCGATTTACCTGATTAATTCGGTGCGCGGCTGGGTTCGGGTGTGGCTTGAGGGGACGCGCCCCCGCCCAACTCCTTGAAAAAGCGCACGATGAGTTCGGGGGCTTCGGGGGGATATTTATGCCCGCCTGGGTGAACAGCTGCCACGACCGACGCGCCTTCTTTGGGCGGTCGGGAAGGCGGGATGACTATCGCCTGACGCTTTTGCCCCTCAATGGTCCACTCGACTACAGGGAACGCTTCCGACGGTTCAGGCGCCGTGGTCTGCTGCAGTGCATGCGGGCACATCAGCAGAGTAAGTAGTAGCCAGACCATTCCCATGAGCGCGTCTCCACCTCTTAAACGCTACAATGCTCAAGAGTGTTCATTCCTCAATAGTCTTCCAGGAGTCGCTCTCAGGGTACAATCTGAATGCGGAGCAGCCGATGAAAACGCGAGTCAACTTCCTGCGGGAACTGATGGTACGCAACTACGAGGGGAGCCCTTGGCACAGCTTCAAAGCCGCTGTGCGCGACCTCACTGAAGAGGAAGCCCTGTGGGTTCCGCCGACGGGCTACAAGGGCTACCGCTGGGCGGACGGCTCAATTCTCAAGATTATCTTTCATCTGGGCGCAGATAAGTTGGTGCAAATCTCCACAGCGTTCGGCGAAGGCGGGGTCGATTGGCGGGCGATGGAGCTGCGCTTCCGCGCGATGGGCGGCAACCTGAACGCGGCACTCCAGATTGCTCAGGAGGGCTACGAAACCACGCTCGACGCGCTCGCGCCGCTCACGGACGACGACCTCGAAGTGGAGCGTCCCTACTGGGGCGGCGGGCGCATGACCACGGGCGACCTGTTCCTGATGCTCGCTGAACATGACGTCTACCACGCCGGGCAGATTATCTATGTACGCGGGCTGTACGCTGCTCAGAAGGGGAAGTAGCCATGCATAAGAAGACCGTTCGTGATATCGATGTGCGCGGTAAGCGTGTGCTGGTGCGCGTGGACTTCAATGTGCCGATGCAGGACGGGCAAATCACCGACGATCGACGCATTCGCGAGTCGCTGCCCACGATTCAGTACCTTTTGGAGCAAGGCGCGACGGTGATTCTGATGTCCCACTTCGGGCGTCCGAAGGGGCGACGCAGTCCTGAGTTCAGCCTGCGTCCTGTGGCGGAGCGGCTGAGCCAGCTGTTGGGGCGTCCAGTGCAGTTCTTTGACGACTGCATCGGTGAGGCGGTAGAGCATGGCATACGGAACCTGCCGCCGAACTCCGTTGCGCTGCTGGAGAATGTGCGTTTTTACCCGCAAGAGGAGGCGAACGACCCCGAATTCGCCCGCGCGCTGGCGCGGCTGGGCGAGGTCTACGTGAACGACGCTTTCGGCTCTGCGCATCGAGCGCACGCCTCCACTGAGGGCGTGGCGCACTACCTGCCTGCGGTCGCCGGGCTGCTCATGGAGAAGGAGTTGCACTACTTGGGGCAGGCGCTGAGCCACCCGGAACGCCCCTTCGTTGCGATTCTGGGCGGCGCGAAGGTGCATGACAAAATCGGCGTGATTCAGAACCTGCTACCGAAGGTGGATAAACTGCTGATTGGCGGCGGGATGGCGTTCACCTTCCTGAAAGCCCAGGGATACGAGATTGGCAAATCGCTGCTGGACGCCGAGAGCCTTGAGTTCGCTGCGCAGATGCTTCAACAGGCAGGCGATAAGATAGCGTTGCCGACCGATGTCGTGGTCGCGCCGGCGTTAGAGCCGAACGCGCCGACGCAGGTTGTCCCCGTCAGCCAGATACCTGCCGACCAGCTGGGGCTGGATATCGGTCCTGAAACTGCCCGCGCGTTCGGCGAGGTGGTGAAGTCTGCCCGCACGGTGGTCTGGAACGGACCGCTGGGCGCGTTCGAGACCCCCCCCTTCGAGCAGGGCACGCGCGCGGTGCTGCAGGCACTGGCGGAATCGGACGCGGTCTCCATCTTAGGCGGCGGCGACACGGCAGCAGCGGCGGAACAACTCGGCTTCGCCGACAAGATGACCCACATCTCCACAGGCGGCGGCGCGTCACTGGAGTTTCTGGAGGGGCGCACCCTGCCGGGCGTTGCAGCGTTAGCGGATAAGTAAACCGCAAGCGCGCAATCCCCAGCATGGCGACTACCCATCGCGGGCACGGTGCGCCCAGCTTCTGAGGGAGCGCGTTTATTGTGATAGCGCTATATAGTATCGCTGCGCTGCCTCTGCAGGGTCTTGTGCTTCTGTGATTCCTGAAATTACCGCAACGCCGCGCGCCCCTGCCTGCAAGCATTCGGGGACGCGCTCTGGCGTAATCCCGCCGACGGCTACGACAGGGATAGACACGGCTTCCCGTACAGCGCGGAGCAGCTCAATCCCTTCAGGCGTCTTGTCGGGGTGACTCTGCGTGGGATAGATGGTGCCCACCAGCAGGTACTGACACCCTTCGGCTTCGGCTCGGCGGGCGGCGTCGACGCTATGCACTGACCTGCCCAACATCATCGGCGCGGGAGGCGCGTAGGGCGGCGCGGCTTCGGGCAGGTGGAGCGCGTCCGCCTCGCACCACTCGGCTAACGCAGGGTAAGGGTTGACGCCCAGCAGGGCATTCGCCTCGCGCGTGAGCCGACGGAGTTGAAGCCCCATATCGAGCGCGAGCCGCGCGGGCATATCACGTACACGCAGCGTAATCCAATTCACTCCACCCGCCAGCGCACGCTCGGCAATCCAGAGCGCATGCGCTGCGTACGTGTCGGGCGCATAGTTCAGGATGAGCATCAGAATCCGCTCAGGCATCATCCGCGCACGACGCCCTCCAGCGGACTGGAAGCGGAGGCGTAGGGCAGTTTCGGGATGCGTCCTGCGCGATACGCCATGCGCCCCGCCTCCACACCGAGCTTGAATGCCTCCGCCATCAGCACGGGGTCTTTCGCTTTCGCAATCGCCGTATTCACCAGCACGGCGTCGCAGCCGATTTCCATCGCGAGCGCGGCTTCCGACGGCGCGCCCAGCCCCGCGTCCACCACCACCGGCACATTCGACTGCTCCACGATAATCCGGATTGGCTCCAACCCGACGGCGAAGCCCTGCCCCGTACCAATCGGCGCGGCGAGCGGCATCACGGTGGCGCAACCCATCGCCTCCAGCCGCTTCGCCAGCTCAGGGTCAGCGGGGATGTAGGGCAGCACCACAAAGCCCTCGTCTACTAAAACTTTGCACGCCTCGTAAGTGCCGATGGGGTCAGGCAGCAGGTACTTCGGGTCGGGCACAACTTCCACCTTAATCCAGTCGCTCAGTCCCATCGCCCGCGCGAGTCGCGCCACGCGCACCGCCTCCTCCGCCGTCTGGCAGCCCGCCGTGTTGGGCAGAATCTGATAGCGGCTCCAGTCGATGTCGTCCAGAATCGAGCGTTTTGGCGCGTCCAGATCGATTCGGCGCAGGGCGACGGTGATAATCTCCGCCCCCGACGCCTCAATCGCGCGGCGCATCGTCTCCGCATCAGGGTATTTGCCCGTGCCAACCATCAGGCGGGAGCGGAACGCTTTACCTGCAATCACAAGAGGGTCGTTCATCGGGCAAATTGTACCTGCTCAGAACAGGCTCGGCACGGTGGGGTCAATCATCACATCGAGCAGGAACGGCTGCCCCGCCTGGAGCGCGCGCGGGATGGCTTCCTCGACGGCTTCGGGTGTGGCGACGCGCTCCGCCCCGACGCCCATCCCCTGCGCGAGTTGCACCAAATCCAGATGCGGCACATCCAGCCCCTGCATCCGCCCCTCGTTGCCTGGATAGAACGCCATCGTGAAGCTCTTGAGAATGTTGTACGCGCCGTTGTTCAGCACGAGGAACAGCACGGGTGCGTTCTCCTCGCGCGCGCTCCAGAGGGCTTGAACCGAATACATCGCGGAGCCGTCGCCAATCACGCAGACGACGGGTCGCTCGGGCTGCGCCATCTTGACGCCGACCGCAGCGGGCATCGCCCAGCCCAGCCCCCCGCTCGCGGAGGTGTAGTAATCGTTCTTGACTCCCAGTCGCACGAACTCGCGCAGGCACAGGCTGGAGGAGACCGCCTCGTCCACAATCACGGCGTTTTCGGGCAGGTGGCGCGCGAGGGTGTGCAGCACGAAAAACGCGCCCATCTTACTGCGTGCGCGGGTCGCCTCCGAGCGGCGACGCGCCTCCTCCACCGCGCGCGAGGGCATTTTGTAGTCGCGCGGCGGGACGCGCTCCGCCAGTTCGGCAAGCGCGCGCTTGAGGTCGCCCACCAACGCCCGCTCTACCGGCGCGCGCGAGGCTTCTACGGGGTCGTCCGTAATCAACATCGCCCGCACGCCCGGCGGCAACATCCCACCGGGGAAGTAGGGATAGAGCAGGAACACAGGCGCGCCGACCACCAGCACGAAATCGTGCTGGCTGAGCGACTGCATCAGGCGCGGCGTGGCGGGCAGCAACATCCCCTCGTAGAGCGGGTGATTCGTCGGGAAGCCCATGCGGGAGTTGAGCGGCGCGTGATACACGGCGCAGCCGAGCTTCTCCGCCAGCGCGACCGCCTCGCCGACCGCGTTCGCGCCCCCGACGCCCGCGCCACACACCAGCGCAGGCTTCTGGGCGGACGACAACGCCTCGATGACGGGCGACATCTCCTGCGGCGCGCCCGGCGGATGGACGGGCTTCATACGAGGCGACTCGGCAGGCGCGTCCCAGAAGTTCATCGGCACAGATACGAACACCGGTCCGCGCGGGGGCGTCATGGCGAGGTGGTACGCCTGCTCCAGCGCGTCGGGCACATCAGCGGCGTGCTTGACCTCATACGCCCACTTCACGACGGGACGCGCCATGCCCACCAAATCGCCCGACAGCAACGGCTCGTGAAAGATGTGGCGCGTGTCCTGCTGCCCGCAGGTGACAATCAGCGGGGAGCGGTTTTTCAGGGCGGTGAACAGCACGCCCATCGCGTTGCCCAGCCCGGGCGCGACATGCAGGTTGATGAGAGCGGGCTTGCCGCTCGCCTGCGCGTAGCCGTCCGCCATCGCCAGCGCGATGCTCTCCTGCAACGCCAGCACATAGCGCACGCCTTCGGGCAGGCTCACCAGAAACGGCAGCTCCGTTGAACCCGGATTGCCGAAAATCAAGCGAATCGCCCGCGCACGCATCCATTCGAAAGTCGCCTCGCGAATGTTCATAGAAGCGTAATTCGAACAGCAGGTAAGGATTCCTGCAGCCCCCTAAAGAACTCGAAACCCCTTGCCGATAATAGCCACAGCAAATTTGCGGAGCAAACTACCCGACAGGGGGTCAACGGAATGAGTCTGAGGATTAATACGAACATCCAGTCGCAGAATGCGCTACGGAATGTAAGCCTCACTTCGGACTTGATGGGGCGCACGATTGAACGGCTGGCTTCGGGGCTGCGTGTGAATCGCGCGGCGGACGACCCGGCGGGACTGATTATCTCGGAGAACCTGCGGGCGCAAATCACGGGCTTGCAACAAGCCGTGAATAACGCGCAGGACGCCGTGAACATGATTAAAACCGCCGAAGCCGCACTGGACGAAGTGCATAACGCCCTGCGCACGATGCGTCAGCTCGTGTTGCACGCGGCGAACACGGGCGTCAACGACTACGCCGCGTTGCAAGCCGACCAGACTCAAATCCGCGCCCTCGTCGACAGCATCAATCGCATCGCGGAGCAGACCTCGTTCGGTACGAAACGGCTGTTAGACGGTACTTCAGGCATCAGCGCGGCGGTGACCGACCCCACGCGCATTTCGGGCATTTTCATCGGCGGGCTGTTCAACAACTTCGCCACCGATAGCGGCGCGGTGACCCTGCAAGTGACCACCGCCGCGACACGCGCTGAGGTTGTCGGAACCCGCACCTTCACAGGGGGAGACCTGAACACCCTGCTGGGCACGCCCGGCGGCAGCGTCGTGATCAACGGCTACACCATCAACGCGGACCCGAACGAGACGATTGGCAGTTTCATCGATAAAATCAACGCCGTCTCCCACGTAACGGGCGTAGTGGCGCACTTTGATCTGGTTAACGATCAGATTGTGCTGCGGCACAAAGAATATGGTTCGCAGTTCCAGATTAATTTGCACGATACGGCAGGCATCATTCTTTCCGCACCGGGCAGCGCGTCCAGCGTCGGTACCGATGCCGTCGCGACCGTCGTTGCCAACACCGTGAATGGGGTGCAGACCGTCACTTTCACGGGCGGTCAGGCGACGGGCGATTCGGGGCTGCGCCTGCGCGACAGCTACGGGAATGTGATTATGCTTACAGAAGCGGGCAACGACACGAGCCTGGCAGCAGCGCAGGTCGCTATCGTCACGGCGGGCTTGCTCCAGTTCCAGGTGGGCGCGAACGCCGGACAGTTCGTGCGATTCTCGCTCATGGATGTGAACGCATCCAAACTGGGCACGACGGTCATCTCGGGGCAAAGCCTCGCGACCATCGATATCACCCAGCCCAACTCCACAGATAACGCCTTGCGCATCATCGACGCCGCCATCAGCGAAATCTCCAAAATGCGCGGCGATATGGGCGCGTTCCAGCGCTATGTGCTGGAGAGCAACATCCGTTCGCTGAATGTCGCCCGCGAGAATGTGATGGCGAGCGAGTCGACCATTCGCGACGCCGACTTCGCGCAGGAGATTTCGAACTTCACGAAGCAACAGATCCTGATGCAGTCGGGCATGTCGGTGCTGGCGCAGGCAAACTCGATGCCGCAGACCGTGCTGCAACTGCTGCAACGGTTGTAATTCAGGATCTCCTGACGAAGACCCACCACTCCACCATCAGCAGCGCGAGCAGCGCGAGGGCGATGGGCTTCCACAGGTCGCGCAGGGTGGTGAGCGTGTTCTGCGCCGCCACCGTCTTGCCGCCGAGTTCGATGCGCGTGCGCGGGCGGATATCCGACTCGTCGCCGTGCATCAGGTTCGCCGCGATGCGCAGCTGAGTCTTTTTGCCCTGCACCGTATGCATTCCGACACGCTCCAGTCCCGGAATCACCACCGCGCCGTCGTTCACGGGGAAGGCGCGCGTCTGCCCGTCGGGGGCGCGCACGGTCAGCTCGGTTTCCGTGGGGTCGACGGCGAGGCTGAAGGGAACGCCTGTACGCACGGTCAAGTCGGTTGCACTCCCCTGCTCGCCCACCGCCCAGCGCAGCAGGTTCGCGATAAAAATAGGAAACGCGGGCTGCAGCGGGAAGTCCGATTCCAGCAAGTCCCAGCCGATGCCGACCCAGCGGCGGTTCTGATGCTCGCCCGCCACAATCAGCGGGGTCTGCTGGCTCTCAGCGAGGATTTTCGCCCACGGGGCGGGCTTGAGGCGCGGCGCATTATCAATCAGCAGGTTGCCCAGCTCGAGATAGCGCATCAGCGGATGGTCGCGCTCCCACACGGCGATTCGCGGGGCGCGCACCGCCTGACCCAGTTCGGCAATCGGACCGCCTTTCGCCTTGATGACCATCACAGCGCGCGCTTTCACGGGCACGGGCACGGTCTTGTCAAAGATAATCAGGTCGAACTCGCCCCCGCCGACGCGCTCGCCGCGCTCGCTTTCGGGCACAGTGGGGGCTTTGCTCAGCTGCACATTCGGCTCCAGGGCAAGCGCACGCTCCAGAAAGAAGTTCCCTGCCCCCACAAGCAGCACGCGAATCGGTTTTTGCATCACCCCCACGCGAAAGGCGGCGTTGTCGGAGGCGAGCGCGTCGTCAACCTTCAGGCGGGCTTCCAGCGGCTCTTGCAACTGGCGGGCGGTCAGCGTCTGCCCCACCGTTTTGCCCGCTTCGACCGTGATAGAGCGGGCGTCGATGAGTTTCCCATTCGCATAAAACTCCAGAATCGCCTGCTTGGTCTGGCTGCCGAAGTTGCGCACGCCCACAAACCACTCGAAGCCGCCGCTGCGCTCCTGCACATCCATCGCGGTAATCGCGAGGTTCTCACTGCTGTTGCCGAGCGATTCGAAAATCAGTTTCGCATTGCCCGCCGAGAAGTCGCTCACGGGGGGGAACGCGCCGTCGGAGAGCAGCACGATTCGGCTCTCGCCCGATTTGCCGACCAGCGCGGCGGCGAGGCGCAACGCCTCGTCTAAGTTGCCCGCCGTATCGGTGGGCTGAATCTGGTCAATCGCGCTCAGGAGTTTCTGCTTGTCGCTGGTGAGGGGCGACAAGACGCGCACCTGCGCGCCCGCTTCGATAATCGCAAGTTGCTCGCCAGGGTTCAGCTCCTGCACGAACCGGCGCAGGCGGTTCTTAGCGGCGTCGAGGCGCGTAGGGGAGGCGTCCGTCGCGCTCATACTCGCGGAGTTGTCCACCACAATTACCGACTGACCGGGCAACCCCTTCGCCTGTATCATCGGGCGGGCGAGCGCGGTCAGCAGCAACAGCGCAGCGAGCAACTGCAGAAACAGCAACAGGTTGGGACGCAGCTTCTGGAACAGCGCGTTCGCCCGCACATCGGTCGTAATCGCGGGGAACAGAAACTTCGCGGGCACGCGCACCTCGCGCCGCCGCACCTTCAGCAGGTACAGCAGGATAATAAATCCCGCCACCGGCAGAAACCAGAGCAATACCCCCAGCGACTGGAACTGCATGTCCCAATTTTACCGCACCCATCCCAACCGATCGGCGATGTTGAGGATCGTAATCGCCGTGAGAATCTGGTTGAGTTCGATTCGGTTCGCCTCGGCAAGGTAAATGACATCACCTTCGCGAATGGGCGGGTTGCCCTGTAGATTGCCGCGCTTGAGAAACTGCTGGTAGGGCACGCGCAGTTTCTGAAGCGTATCACCCTCCATCCGCAGGATGGTGATATTCGAAGTGATGGCGCGAGGAGTCATGCCTCCAGCCTGTGCGATGGCGTCCGAAAGCAGGAACGGCTTGCCTTCGGGTATCGGGTAGTAGCCCGCCCTCAAAACCTGTCCCACAATCGCGTAGCGTTGCAGGTTCTGGGGGACGACAATCACATCGCCGTCCTGCAAGGCGGGATTCGCGCTCTCGCTGGTATCGCCCTGCACCGTGGCGCGATAGAGGTCAAACGGGATAATCGTGCCCTGCCGATCGATAAAAGCGCGTTTAAGCGAGGCGAACTCCGTGACACCTTCCGCCTGCGCCACCGCCTGCATTGCACGGGTTCCCGCGTCAAGGTCATAGTTGCCGGGCTTTTTGACCTCACCGACAACCGCCACTCGTATCGCAGGCTTCTGCTGGATACTGAGCAGGTCGCCCGGCTGGATGGGGTAGTTGGTGCGTTGATCGCCCCGATGCAGCAGGGCGGGTAGGTCAACCAGCAGGGTCTGCTCGCCGCGAATGAGCGTCGCCACTGTGCGCTCAGGCAAGATTTTCAGCCCCTCAGCAGCGGCGATTGCCTCCGCCACGCGCCAGCCCGGTTGAATCGGGTATGCGCCCGGACGGTTCACCTGCCCCTCCACAAACACCAACAGTGGGCGTGCTTGCTTGAGCGACACGAACACCTCGGGATCGCGCAGTCGCTTGCTCAGATGCGCACGCAGGGTTTCGCTGAGCCGATTGAGCGTCACACCGCGCACTTCCAGCTCCCCGACGCCCGGAAACACCACACGCCCGCTGGGAGGTACAGTGAACTCGCCACTGAACTGCTCATGGCGCAACACGGTCACCGTCAGCACATCGCCTGTGTCGAGGGTGTAGTCGTCCGATTGGGCGACGCCCATCGCCAGCGTACAACCCAGCAGCAGTGTCCACAACGTCCTCATTTTTCAGATTCCTCCACCAGAATCACGCCCACCAGTCGGTCTCCCGTCTGTGCCAACATCTGGTACGCCGCTTCGTCCAAGGCGTATCCCTTCGGGGCGACGAGAATGAGTCGCTCGGCGGGGGGCGCGACGGGCGCGTCGGGCGCGGCGGCATAGACGCGCAGCACACCGTTCGCATAGGCAGGGGCGGGCAGGCTGGACTCTTCGGGTTCACTTCCCTGTATTTGCAGGGCGTCGGCGATTTGCTGGGCGA
>JAOAES010000077.1 GCA_026416655.1 Fimbriimonadales bacterium | reverse complement strand
GCTCAGCACCCTGCGCCGAAGTTGAACAGCACAATCAGCAGGTCGCTATCGTCCACGACGCCGTCGCGATTCAGGTCGGCTTGCGCATGATTCCCGCCGAAGTTGAACAGCACGATGAGCAGGTCGCTGTCGTCCACGCAGCCGTCGCCGTTCGCGTCCCCTGTGGGGGTAAGCGGCAAGCGGATGCGCCAGATTCCCCGCCCGTAGGTCGCCGCCATCAGGTAGCCCGTAGCGGGCACGACGCGCACCGTGTTCACCTGCACATTCGGCAGTCCGAGCGGCTGCGTACCGTTGCGCCAGGTCGCGCCGCCGTCTACCGTGTAGAAGAAGCCCACATCGTTGCCCACATAGAGAATCGAATCGGGCGCGGCGGGATCCAGCGCGATGGTGTTCGTATGCACATCGGGAATGCCCGTGATGCCTGAGCCGCTGATGTTAATCCACTGCACCGTGCTGGCGAGCGTGTTGTCGCAGCGGTAGACATGGGGCGTTCCCGTGCCGCCCAGCACCACATAGACTTTATAGGGGTTCGTGGGGTGGACGGCGATGTCGCTGATGGAGCGGTTCGGCAGCCCGAAGTTAATCTGTCGCCAGGTGGAGCCGCCGTTGGTGGTCATCCAGAGTTGTCCGTCGTCGCCGCCGGTGTAGATGACATTCGCGTTGCTGGGCGCGCCTGCAATCGAGCGCAGGTGTCCGTTCGTGAGAGGCTGGTTGCCCAGCCGGTTCGTCCAGCTTTGCGTGGTCTCGTCCCAGAGGTAGAGGTAGTTCGTACCTGCGAGCATCCAGTTCGGCTGCGCGGGGTGAATGGTGAGCGGCGCGATGAACGCCACATTATCCGAGCCATAGTTGGGCGTGATGTCCTGCGAGCTGCTCCAGTTGTTCGCCGTGCGACGGATATTGAGGCGTTGCGAGCTGCCGTACTGGAGGTTCGGGTTGCTGGGGTTATAGGCGCAGTAGCCGCCGTCGCCGCCGACGATGCACTGCCAGCTGCTCAGGTTGCCGTTCGCGCGCGGGGTGGCGTTATCCTGTGCGCCGCCCATCATCCGATTCGGGTCGTTAGGGTGGAACGCCGCCCAATACAGCTGCGTAATCCCCAGCGTCGCGTTCAGCCCCGCGATGTTCACCGCGCCCGTGCTGGGCGTGTAGGTCAGCCAATAGACGCCGCCGTCGCTGCCGATGAGCAACTCGTTCGGGTTGCGCGGGTTGATTGCCATGCTGTGGATGTCCACATGGATTATCGCCTGATTGGTGAAGCCGCGCCCGATGGAGCGCCAGCCGAACGCCTGCGTCCACTGCACGAGGTCGACCAGCCCCAGATACAGCACATCGTTGCCCGCGCCGTCAGTTGAGATGTGCATCGTGGCGTCGTACCATGCTTGATAGAAGCCGCCGTCGACGCTGGGGTTCATCGGCGTCCATGTGTTGCCCGCGTCGTTGCTGACCCACACCTGTCCATCAACGCCCGACATCAGGTACACGCGGTCAGGGTTGTTGGGCGAGGTCGCCACGCGCAGGGAGGATTGATTGCCCGCGCTGAACGGTGGGGTGAGCGTCGTCCAGGTTTGCCCGCGATTGCTGGAGCGCAGCAGGCGTCCGGGGTTGCCGTGCCCCACGGCGTAGTAGTAGCGCACGCCCGTTGAGGGGTTGCGCGCGCTCACAGCCAAATCGCTCCAGATAGCGCTGACTGAACTGACCTGCGTCCATGTATTGCCGCCGTCTGTGCTGCGCCAGAGGTTGCCCGCAACGCCCTGATACGGTCCCCAGCCCGTGCAGACCGTGATGATGTTCGGGTTTTCGGGGTCGATAATGATGTCCGACACGCAGCGGTAGCCGAACTGCGCCGCGCCGAGGCTCTGCCAGGTCTGCCCGCCGTCGGTGGAGCGCATCACGCCCTGCGAGAACGGGCGCATCCAGCCCTGAAAGTCGCCCGTGCCGACATAGAGAATGTTGGGATTCGTCGGGTGAATCGCGATACAGGCGACCTGCAGGAACTGCCAGTAGTCTGTGAGGGGTTGCCACGTCGCGCCGCCGTCGGTGGTTTTCCACACGCCCCCCTGTGGCGCGCCCATGTAATAGACATTCGCGTTCACAGGGTCATAGGCGATGGCGTTCACGCGCCCTGAAACCGCCGCCGTGCCGAAATAGGTGCGGTAAGGCGGGGTTGCGTTGCGGGGTCCCACGAACTCCCAGCGGGGTCCCGAGGCGGGGAAAAACGCGCCTTCCATCAAATCGCGCTGTTCGGCAGCGCGCAGATACGCCAGCCAGTCCACCGAGTCGTTCGGATAGGCGCGCACATAGAGGTAGTCCCACAGCGCCTCCAGATACTCTGGACCCTCCTCCAGTTTGTGTCGCTGCTTGGGGTCTAAGGGCGCGCCCGCTTTCTCCAGTTGCTCGACGCGCTCTTTAGCGCGTTGCTTTTCCTGCTCGATCCACTGCTTGAGCCGTTTGAGCGAGTAATACGGCGGTTCCGCCGCGGTGGTTTCAACGACCTTCTCTTGGGGGCGCGGCTCGGTTTTGACCTCTTGCGCCACCCCCAGCGATAAACACGCCAGCAGACCTGCAATCCAGACGGAGCGCATAGCGATTTTTATTATAGCCCAGTTTGCATTCACCGCCACCGCGCCCGTATCTCGTAGACGCGCTGCTTGCCACTGTAGCCGCCGATGATAGCGAGGGTTCCTATCGGCTGGTTGGGGTTCGGGTCGCGGGCGTAGAGGATGGGCTTGCCGTCGTAGAGCGCCCAGAGTTTGCCGTTGCGCCGCGAGAGTTGCAGCGTGTGGCGTCCGGGCGTCATCATCTGCCCGCTCTCGCCTGTCTCCGCGCCGAAGATTCGGAACCGCGTGCGCGTGTTGGCGTACCCGCCCACGAACAGCACATAGTCGCGTCCTGCGTTCATCTCGTTCTCTTTCGTGGTGGGCAGGAACGCCGCCAGCACGCCGTCCTGCACGGCTTCCAGCTCCATCCACAGGTCGAACTCAGTCGCGTTCAGCCCGGTGATGCGCAGGTGCGACTCTTCGTGTCCGTCGTATGTCCACGCGCCGTCTCGAACCTGCCAGCCTGCGCCGATTCGGAGCCCTTCCGCGTTGGTAGGGGTGAACACGCGGGTCGCTTCTGTGCGTTTCAGCTCGGCGGGCGCGTCCGACGGCGGCGGCAGCGTCCCCGACGGCTCCTGCATGAGGCAGTAGAACACATCGTAGGGTTCATAGACCGAGTAGCCCGTTCCGTTCGCCTTGAAGATATCGGCGTAGACGCCGATTTCGCGTCCGCCGCCGCGCCAGAACCAGCGGCTCTCGCCCCCATTGGGGATGCTCAGTTCAATAATGGTGGTGCGGTCGCGTTGGCGGGACGCCTTCCACTGCAAGCCGGGTGCGTCGCGCCAGAGCGAGCGCGCCTCCACCTCGCCCCGATTACGCGCCTCGAACCAGGTGACATTCTCCGTTGAAAACACGCCCTGCCCCTCGCCGTCGAAGCCCGCGTAGAGCCTGTCCCAGTCGCCCGTGATTTCGAACAGCGCGTAGTAGGCGTCCTCATCGTGGCAATGCTTGAGGGTGAGTTTCAGCCCGTCCTGCTCCAGCACGCCTGCAGAGGGGATGTCGCGCCATTCGCTGGCGTCGCCGTCGACGGTCGCGCGGGCGTACCACACGAACGGCTGCCACGGGTAGAGCGGATAGGGGTCGACGGTGTCGGGCAAGCCGTCGCTGTCCTGGTCTGTTTTGCGCGGGTCAGGGATGCGCGACTGCCATGCAGGTTTGACGAAGGTGAACTGTAGCGGCGCAGGCGCCCAGGTACTGAGCATCGCCTTCCGCAGGTCGTTCATCTGCCCGTCGGTCTGGGCGCGGCGGGGGTCGGAGCCGAAGCGTTTTTCGTCGAGTGGCAGGCGCGCGTCATCGTCGGGGAAGCCGTCCTCGTCCGCGTCGCGCACCACAACCGCCTCGCCGAAGTAGATTCTCAGCCACTGCGCGTCGCTCAGCTGGCGGTCCCAGAACGCCATCACGTTCCAGTGTTCGCCGTGCTTGCCCGCGGTGTTCCACGG
>JAOAES010000013.1 GCA_026416655.1 Fimbriimonadales bacterium | reverse complement strand
AGCATGCGCTGGAGTTGTGGCGACTGAAATCGGCGTCGCCGGGGGCGCGTTCTCCTCACCGCAACTGCCTTGAAATGTTTAATCGCCTCTTAACCACGCTACAGGTACACTTGTAGCTGTATGCGACGAATTTACGGCTGGCTACTGGGTATGACCGTAGGGGTGACGATTGCTGCACTCTATGTTCCCGCCCCCAGAGTTTCCGCGCAAAGCGTTATGCCGCTCACCCCGCAGGCGAAAGTGAGCCACAAGCCTATCGACGAGATGAGCGGCATCGCCCGGAGCCGTACCTACGCAGGCGTCTACTGGGTTCACAACGACAGTAGCGACCGCCCGCGAATCTTCCCCATCCGGCTGGACGGAAGCGTCGTGATTCCCCCGTTTGTCTCCCGACGCGACTCCTCCGACCGCGCGGAAGACCCCTCCGTCGTCTATGAAGGCGTTCAAATCGAAGGCGCGGCGAACATCGACTGGGAAGACATCGCCATCGACGGCGACACGCTCTATATCGCCGATGTGGGCAACAATGGCAACGCGCGGCGCGATTTGGCGGTGTATGTCGTCAAGGAGCCGAACCCCGAAGCCACGCTACAGGCGCACGCGCTCAAGCGCATCCCGGTCGCCTATCCTGATCAGAAGGCGTTTCCGGGTGATGTGTGGCATTACGACTGCGAGGCGGTGTTCGTGTTTCGGGGCAAGCTCTACTTTTTGACGAAGCATCGCGCCCCGAACGAGCTCAGCACGCCTGAAAACGGAACCAAGCTCTATCGGCTGGATACTCAGCACACGGATCGCGTGAACATGCTGACGCTGGTCGACTCGCACAGCGACCTGGGCGGCTGGGTCACGGCGGCGGCGATGTCGCCCGATGAGCGCACCCTGGCGGTACTCTGTCAGGCGCCTCAGCAAGCCATCTGGCTGTTCGAACGCCCGACGCGGGGCGACAAGTTCCTCACGCAGGGTAAAGCGCGGCGCATCCCCATCCAGAACGGCAAGCAGTGCGAAGCTATCGAGTGGGTGGACAATAAACGGCTCGTGATTACGAACGAGCAACGCGAGTTATTTATTGTGGCGGTCGATTAGCGCGAGGAGTCCCCAGAGTGAGGCTCCAGTTTGCCGTTATCCAGTCCCGCAATACGGCGAGCGCGTTGCAGTTCCGCACGGTCGTAGCTATCCAACTCGCCCGCATGCCGGTACGCTCGTTCTGCCTTCTGCAGCTCGTTCAGAAGCGTATAGACATCGCCCAGCAGGGTCATGTAGAGGGCGCGTTGGGGCTTGAGACTTAGCGCACGCTGGAAGCACTCAATCGCGCGCGGGAGCAGGTTATTCTCGATACACAGTAGCCCATAGCGGAAGTGGTAGTAATCGTCTTCGGGGTTCAGCAGGGTGGCAATTTCCATCTCCTGCATTGCCTCTTCCACATCGCCGATTTGCTCCAGCAGGTCGGCGAGCCAGAAACGGTAGAAGCCGTTGCTCGGTTCGTGGTTCACGGCGGCGCGCCCCGCTTCGACGGCTCGGGCGTACTGCTGGCTGAGCGCAAGCACCTCGGCGTACTTGAACTGCACGAAGGCGTTGTTCGCGCCGTATTCGATCGCGCGTTTGAAGTGGGCGATGGCGGCGTCGTAGCGTCCATAGCGGCGGTAGATTTCGCCCAGCGCAAAGTAGGGTTCGGGGTCGCGCGGGTTCATCTTGCGAGCGCGCTGGTAATAGGCTAAGGCGCGGGCGGGCTGGTCGGCATAGGCGTAGGCATCGCCTAACTGCATATAGCGTTCGCTGTTCTCACCGTCCATCTGGATAGCGAGCTTGTAGTAGCGGAACGCCTCTTCGTACTCGCCCTGTCGAAGCGCGGCGTCACCACGCCGCCGTGCGTCCTCCGCCGTGGCAGGCTGGCGCGCCGCCTCGATGCGAGCGTCGCCTGAACTCAGCTCCGAGCCTTCCCGAAACGAGAACGAATCGCCCATCGCCATCACAGGTATTATACCACAGGGGGTTGACGCTTCGCTGTGAATAACTCCCGTAGCACGGACAGTCTTGTCCGTGCTACGCAGGAAGGTGTGTCTTTGCACGGACAGGACTGTCCGTGCTACAGGAGGTTCGTCATGGCGCGAAAAATCGAGCGCATCGTCTGGCACACCGCCGCGCACGGGCGCGACGGGCAAGCATTCGACACCACCGCCGCGCAGATCGACCAGTGGCATCGCGAGCGCGGCTGGAACGAAATCGGCTACAACGTGGTCATCCGCTTCGATGGAACGATCGAGAAGGGGCGCGACCCGCGCAAAATCCCCGCGGGCGTGGCAGGAATCAACGAGACGACCTACCACATCTGTTTTTCGGGACACGGCGACATCGCCCCCCTCACGCCTCAGCAGCTGGAAAGCGGGATTCGGCACACCATCGAAATGCTGCAGAAGTACGGTCTGACCGAGCGGTTCCTAAACGAACCCGACGGGCTGATTGTGATGGGGCATCGCGAGGTGAACGAGCTGGTACGGCGTGGCTTAGCCCCTACGCCCACGAATAAAACCTGTCCCGGCAAGCTGGTGGACATGGATCAGATTCGCCTGCTGATACGCCAGCGTCTCACTGCGCCGCCTGCCCCTGCTTATGAGTACGACTCGCAGGCGGCGAGCGAGCTGTTTCAGGGGCTGAGGCAGGTCTACAGTGCGGCGGCGAAACTCAAACTGCCCGAAGAGGCGATGCGCTTCCTGAACCAGTTCCGCAAACAGCCCGAAGTGGACGCGGTTATTGAGCGGTGGAGACGAGAAAGTGGGGAGTAAACGGCTCGTGATGCATATCCCCCGTGAATATTGGAGTCGGCTCGATGAGATTTTTAGCATGAAATACCAATCGGGGTTTCAACTGTCTGCCCCACCCACGGCGACACTTCGTGCTGCAACGTCGTTGGTAAGTCATTCCCGCAAAGGATCATACAACAAGGTACGACGGCGTCCCCGCCGTCGCGCCTGCACACTGTCCAAGCCGAGAACACGACGGCGGGGACGCCGTCGTACCGTCCGCTTCCGCGTAATCGCACGATATTTCGCGGGAATGACTTAAGATGTCAACACTTGTACCTCAACGCAATCCCTTCTCCCGTAGCAGCGCGTCCATCCATGCCTCATCCTCCGCACTGAACGGCGGGGGCGGCGGCGACTCGCGATAATCCACCACATCCCCATACGCCCCGTCCTCATAACACTGATTGAACAACGCCTGCAAGTCCAACGCCACTTCCCCCTCGCCGATTGCCAGCGGAATAGGAATCACAGGCAGCCGCTCCCGCACCGTGCGCGGATACAACAAAAACCGCTCTGGCTCATCCGCACGACTGATGCTCACCAAGTAGTGCCACGGCTGGCGCACCTGCTCGCGCAAGCGTCCGAGCGGCGCGGCGAGGGTGTACTCTCCATCCCGCAACAGGTCAATCTCCACCAGATGCACATCACTCTTGAGGATTTCGGCTTGCTTGCGTAGGTAGAGCGTGCGCCCCTGCGAGTTCGGCTCTTTGTTGGTGGGGCTGAGCAGTTCAATCACGGTCACAAGGCGCATTCCGTGTTCTCGGTCAAGGATGTGGATGTAGCCTTCGGTGTGTTCCACTGGCTCTAACTGCAGCACGAGTGGGGGGTCGTAGGTGGCTTCCAGCACGGCGACGCTTCCTGTGCGCGGCTCATCGTGGCGTTTCAAGGCTACATCGGGCTGGATTTCGCGGGCAGTTTCCACCACATACACGCGCTCCTCAAGGCTCACATAGTAGCGCGGGCGCAGTAGCCGTTGCAAATGGTTCGCGGCGTAAGTAATCAGCCTATGATGAACGCCCTCCCACAAGCTCCTGCGTTCCAGATAGGGGTTCATTCCAGGAAACGGGTTGCTCACGCCGAACGCCTCCTACGCAGATTATACCGCCTGCACCACCTCGCTTAGTCTGCCGTACTCCGAAGGCGGAATCTTGCGCCCCTGTGTGTCGGTGCAGTAGAAGCTCAGCACGGCGCGCCCCGCCCACAAACCAAACCGCGCACTGTGAATGTTCCAACCAATCTGCGAGAGCGCGTGCGCCGCTCGATACAACGCCCCCAAATCAGGCGCGGTGTGCAAATCCACCACCGTGTAGGCGTCGGAGGCGTCGTCGTGAATCTGCAGCAGGCTCACGCGCAGGGGGGCGTCGGGGTCTTTGCCGTGTTCGCGCAGCAAGTCGCCCACCACGCGCTCGCCCGTCAGCGCCTGTCGCAACGCCCGCTCCAGCACAGCGCACTGGTTGGGCGACAACGGACGCGAGCGCACCGTCAGCCCCAGCGTGTCCAACGCCACACGCGGCGTATCCTCGCGCGTCAGCACACGCGCCCACGCCACCTCCACCTCAAACGCATACAGCACGCCCGCAATCTTGCTCAGCAAGCCCGGCTGCGGGTCGTCAAAGGTACACAGCGTCAGCTCCGTGCAGGGCGAATCGGGCGCACTGTGGAACTCCACAATCGGTCCCTCGCCTGCCCGCACACGCTCGATGTAGCGGATGTGCAGGCTCACTTGCTCTGGCGGCGTGTTCAGCAGATAACTCGACGGCATCTGCTCGATGTGCGCGGCGATGTGCGCCTCCGACACAGGATGCTTGGCAAGCGCACGCTGCAGCCGTTTGCGGATGGCGGTCAGCGCGGGCGTCTCGTCGGGCAAGCCCTCCTCCAGCGCACGCAGGCTGCGCCGATACAACTCCTGCAAGAAGCTCGCCTGCGCGGGCGTCCAGATGCGCTCGCCCACTGCCTGCGTGTCGGCGCAGGTCAGCAGATACAGCATCTGCAGGCGTTCGGGCGTGTTCACGAGGCGTGTGAACTCGCGGATGGTTTCGGGCAGGTGCAGGTCGCGTTGGCGAGCGGTCTGCGCCATCAGCAGATGATGGCGTACGAGGAACTCCACATCGGCGATTTCGGCGTCGCTCCAGCCCAGCGCGTGCAGGCTCTGACGGGCGATTGCAGCGCCGACTTCGGCGTGGGGGCGCGTGGGGTCTACCTTGCCTGCGTCGTGCAGCAGCAGCGCCATATACAGCCGTTCGGGCGCGGGCAGCTGCTCCAGAATCGTGCGCCATAGCGGGTCGCCCTCGCCGCGCGCGTAGCCATCCAGCAGGCGGATGGCTTGCAGCGTATGCTCGCCGACGGTGTAGTCGTGCGTGGGGTCGCTGGCGGGCAGGGTCATCAGCGGGGCGAACGGCGCAAACGCCCAGCCCAGCACGCCCAGCCGCGCCATCGGCTCCAGCACGCGATACACCTCGCCCGGACGACTGAGCAGCTCGCGCAGGGTGTTGCCGACGGTGTGCAAGAACTCCGGCTCCGATTCCCGAAACCCCGGCTGCGACGCCAGCAACTCCGGCTCCGATTCCCGAAACCCCGGCTGCGACGCCCGAAGTTCTGCTCTCAGCCCCGAAGTTCTGCTCTCAGTCCATGAGTTTCTTCTGTCGGAGCAGGAACTTCTGGCGTCAGAGCCGGGGTTTAGGAAACCACAGACGGGACGCACCTCTAACCGCTCCTCAATCGCCTTGCTCAGCCCCAGTTGATAGCGTTGCGCCAGCAGGAAGCACAGCAGTCGCCATTCGGGGGGTTCTTTGTCCAGCGCGGGGGCGGGCGTGATGTGGCGGTTCACGCTGTC
>JAOAES010000012.1 GCA_026416655.1 Fimbriimonadales bacterium | reverse complement strand
GCGATTATGGCGGAGTGGTGCTTGATCCACCACCGCGAGAACCCCTACTATGTCCACTTCGACAAGCTGCTGGACATCTGTCGTCGGTATGATGTGACAATCAGTTTAGGCGATGGCTTGCGTCCAGGCTCCATCGCCGATGCGAACGATGAAGCACAGCTGGCGGAACTGCGCGTGCTGGGGCAGCTCACTCAACGCGCGTGGGCAAAAGAGGTGCAGGTGATGGTGGAAGGACCGGGGCATATTCCGCTGCACCTGCTGGAAGAGAATGTGCGCTTGCAGCAGGAGTGGTGTCATGAAGCCCCGTTCTACACGCTGGGACCGCTGGTGACCGATATTGCGCCAGGCTATGACCACATCGCCTCAGCGATTGGCGCGGCGATTGTGGCGTGGCACGGTACGGCGTTGCTGTGTTACGTGACGCCGAAAGAGCATCTTGGCTTGCCGAACACCGAGGAGGTGAAGCAGGGCTTGATTGCCTATCGGATTGCGGCGCACGCGGCGGACATCGCTAAAGGCATTCCCGGCGCACGCGACTGGGACGACGCGCTCTCCAAAGCCCGCTTCGAGTTCGATTGGAACCGCCAGTTCGAACTGGCGATAGATCCCGACACGGCGCGCGCCCTGCACGATGAGACGATGCCCAAAGAGGCACACAAGTTCGCGCCCTTCTGCAGCATGTGCGGGCCCAAGTTCTGCCCGATGGCGACCACGCAGCGACTACGAGAGTTGAGCCGGCAGGAGTGAAATAATACCAATCGGCGTTTCAAATGGAGCAAATCGTCGGCGGGACGCCGACGCTACGCAGAACGCGCTCGTAGCGGCGGCGTCCCGCCGACGATAAAACGCGCACGCCACTCTTACGGGTTCGGCGGCGACTGGTTGCCGTCCTTCTTTTCCTCTTTCTTGCCGCCCTGCTGTTGCTGGTCGCGCTTCATCGCCTTGTCCCACTGCTCCTGCAGGTTTTTGGGCAGCACGTTGCGAATCTCCTGCATCATCTGCTGGTTGACTTCCTGCAGGCGGCGCGAGCGCTGGTCGGGCGTGAGCGAGTTGTCCTGGGTAATCTGCTGGCGAATCTTGTTGTAGCGCTGCACAATCTCGCGGATTTTCTCCATCTGCTCAGGGGTCAGGCGCATATTCGCCAGGCTGCCCAGTGCAGGCGACTGCTCCTCCAGCAGCGCTTCGAACTTTTTGAGCTGCTCCTCGTTGAGGACCGTGCGGATGAGGCGCACATATTCCTCACGCGCCTGACGCAGGCGTACGATGCGCTGCTCGGAAGTCAGCGAGGTGTCGCGTCGAATCTGCTCGCTGCGGTCGTTGTATTGCTTCCAAAGTCCCTCGATGCGGGCGCGTTGCTCCTCGTTCAGGTTCAGTCGCGTCGCCAGGTTGCTGGGGGTCAGCACATCGCCGCGCGTCGGCGTCGTCTGAGGCTGCGCTTGAACGGTGGGTCCCTTCGAATCCTGCTCTACAGGCGTCTCTTGCGCCCACGACGGCGTGAGCGTCGTCAAAGTCAAAATCACCGTGAACAAACTTAATTGCTTCATAACAGTCTCCTCCTGTCGGGATGGTTTCCCCTCGAAGTATACCACAGATTTAGACGCTTGGCACGGCGGAGCGTGTTGCGAACTTCAGGTAGGGTAGAATCGTATAACGACTGATGGCGCTGGAACGAACGGCTTCGATGGGATCTCCGCCTCCGATAGCGGCGTATGGGGCAGTGTGGTTGTTGACTCTGGCGAGCGTGCTGGTGGTACAGCTGGCGCGGGTAACGGAGTTCTCGGCGATGCCGTTTATCGTGTTGCTTACGTTGGGGGTAATCCTGAGCGCGTGGATAAGCCGGTTTTCCCTCTCGGAGAACACGCGATTTGTGCTTGGCGTGCTGGACGGCGCACTGGCGTTCCTGTGTCTGATGGGGCAATCCTATCTCAACGGCTTGGTCGGTCTGGACACGGATACTTCGATCGAAACCTACCTGAGCCTCTCGTTTCTGTGGTATCTGTGCTTGCGCAGCGCGTTGATGGTCTCGATGAGTTCGCTGGTGTTTCAGAGCGTGCCCGCGCTCGCGCTGTTCGGGTTGATTGCGACCTACATGCTGGCGACGCAGATACTGTGGTTGTTCGTCGTGATGTTGCTGGCGATGCTGTTTTTGATGCTGGCGAGCCATCGAATGGAGTGGGGTCAGACGCGACAGTTGGAGACAGGGTACGCGCTGCGCACGGTGTTCACGACGAGCGCGTTTACGGGGCTAACGGCGTTTCTGCTTGCGCCTTTGATTGCCCTTACCGTTGGTCAGCTGATCTCCACCATTGTCGTGGGCATGCCGTTCCGCGCCCATATGCGTCCCGGTTCGGCTACCGAGATGCCGCCCGAGTTGCAGGCAGGAGCAGGCGCTGTCGCTCTGAGCAAGATGGAGGTAATGCGGGTGCGTCTGGAGGGCGCGGTGCAACCTCCCTATTTGCGCACCGAGTCTTACAACTATTACACAGGGCGCGGCTGGAACCGAGGGCGCGTGTTCTATGAGGAGATGCGCGTCACGCCGCAGGGACGCTTTGTTCCGGGGCGCCCCGTCAATGCGCCGCCATCCCGGCAGGCGACAGCGACCATACGCTTAAGCAGTGGCTGGCATCGGAGCCTATATGTGCCGGGCTATCCGCTGGAAATCGAGGCGCCTGTGCGCTACCTCTACTACGTGCGCCCCATAGGGGGAGTGGTGAGTTATCAGGCGTTAGGAGCGGGCTACAGTTACACCGCACGGGCGTATTGGCCCCCGGAGGACCCGCGCCTTCTGCGCCAAGCGCCGCCTGCCTCGCCGCGCCTCCCGTTCCAGGAGCCCGCCCACTCCCGGAGACGAATCCCCAACAACGCAAGGCGCACGCCCGTGGCGGAACTGGTCGATCAACTCACGCGCCGTCAACCCACGCAGTACGACAAGGTGATGGCGCTGGTGCGCTACATTGAGCAGAACACCGCTTACAACCTCAACGTCGAAGCGTACCCACCCGATGTGGATGTGGTGGAGTATTTCCTGTTCGAGGCGAAACAGGGCTACTGCGTGGAGTTTGCGACTGCGCTGGCAGTGATGTGCCTGTACGCGGACATCCCCGCACGCGTCGCGTCGGGATTTATTTTGCAGGAGCGCGATCCGGACACGGGCGAATACATCGTGCGCGAGGAGCATCGCCATCTGTGGACGGAGGTCTACTTTGAGGGCATAGGCTGGGTCGCGTTTGACGCCACACGGAACGCGCCCGTCATCAGCGCCGAGACGCTTGCCGAACAGCAAACCGACGAGACAACTCAGCATGCGCGGCGCCAGTGGCTGCAGCGCATGTTGGACGCGCTCATCGCCACGATGGTGCTGGCGATTCTCTACCTGCTGGTTGCGCCGCGCTTTGGTTGGACGCGGCGCATGCCTGTTCCGCGTGCGCAGCGGCTCTATCGGCGGCTCGTGTTCGCGCTGCGCCTGAGGGGAATCGCTCCGCCTGCCGTCGGACAGACGCCGCGAACCTATCTCCAGCACGCCGTCGACAGCCTCCGCCAGCACGGCAGCGAGGCGGCGCCCTTGCTGGACGCGCTGACGCCCCTGTTGCTGGAATACTTCTACGCCGCTCCACCCCGCAGCGCCGCGCTGGAGCCAGAGGTCGCCCAGCAGACCGCGCGCGTTCAGCATCAAATCCTGCAGGAACTCGGCGCAGGACGGCTTATTCTAAGGCTGATCGATATGGGACGGCAAAAAGTCTATGGCGGTTAAGAAATACGGCGAACTGAAGGCGAGCGATTGGCGCACGCCCGTAACGGTTTACCTGCTGGAAGGAGAAGAACCTGTGCTACAGCGCGAGTTCTTGGCGCAGTTGCGCCAAGCTCTGCAGGTGCCCCCCGGCAGCATCGACGAATCCGTTCTGGACGCCCGGGAAACGCCCGTCGCGACGCTGGGGGCAGCGATTCAGACCATTCCGATGGAATCGGCGCGGCGACTCGTGATACTACACGCTGTCAATCGCTACAGCGCGGCGGACTTGCAAAGCCTTGCGAGCATCGTCGAGCGGGTGCCTCCGTTCGCCTGCCTGGTGCTGTTGCCCAGCCCGACTGAAGAGAGCGAGAGCGTGAAAGCCGCATGGAATGCCCTCATGAAAGCCGTTGAGAAAAGCGGCATGGTCATCAAACTGACCGCGCTCACGGGCGCAACACTCACGCGCCGTCTGGTCGAGCGGGCGCAAGAAGCAGGGAAACGCCTGCGCCCCGAAGACGCCGAATACCTGCAGACGCTCGTGGATAGCGCCGCAGACCGCGCGCTCGCCGAGCTGGAAAAGGTCATCCTCTTTGTGGAACCACATAGTGAGATTAGCCGTCTGGATATCGATATGGTCGTGGCGCCTTCTCAGCAGGCACAGGTGTTCAAGCTGGTCGACGCGGTGGTCGCACGCGACGCGCGCGCCGCGATGCGCCAGCTGCGCCTGATGTTTCAATCGGGAACCCGCGCCGAAGAGACGGCGATGAAGACCCTCGCGCTGATTGCCCGTCAGTACCGATTGCTGTGGGGCGTGCGCACCCTGCTGCAGTATCAGCAACCCATCAAACAGCCCCAACGAATCGACCCCGAGTTCGCGCGGAAGCTGCCTAAAGACCCCGATGTGCTGCAAACGCTGACGCGCCAGGCGTTCCTGCAGGATCGGCTCCAGAAACAGGCGGAGCAACTGAGCCTCGCGCAGCTCTGTCAGGCGTTCCATGCGATTGAAGAAGCCGACCTTGCGCTCAAGGGACTGCGCCCCAGTGTGAACGCCGCCGAAATTATGGAAAGACTCATTATCAGGCTCACTACGGACGGCGAGCCAGCGCGTCCGTCTCACTTACAAGGAGGTTAGCATCTGTGGCGAAGCGTGTGGCGGAAAATCCGATTATCACGCCGGAAATGGTCAAGCCTTCAGAACCCAACCTGGAGGTCATCGGCGCGTTCAACCCCGGCGCGACCCGATTCGGCGATGAAGTCATCTTGCTGTTGCGCGTGGCGGAGCGACCGATACTGGACGACCCCGACCTCGTGGGCGTGCCCGTACTGAACCTGCATGGCTCCGATTCGCAGCGACTGGAAATCCTGACCTTCCCGCGCCACTCGCCCCTGACCGACCTGAGCGACCCGCGCGCCGTCACCTACGAAGGGCGCACCTACCTCAGCTCCATCTCCCATCTGCGCCTCGCCCGCAGCAAGGACGGCGTGCATTTCACTGTTGACGAGACGCCCACTCTGTTCCCCGAAACTAAATACGAGGAGTATGGCATCGAAGACTGCCGTATCACGCAAATCGACGGCGTGTTCTACATATCTTACACGGCGGTCTCGCGCTACGGGATTTGCGTCGGCATCGCAAGCACCGAAGATTTCAAAAGCTTCAAGCGACTGGGGCTAATCCTGCACCATGAGAATAAGAACGTCGCGCTGTTCCCACGCAAGGTGAAGGGGCGCTACGCCGCGATGCACCGCACGGCGTCGTCGGCGTTCAACGGACCGAACATGTGGGTCGCCTACTCGCCAGACCTGCTACACTGGGGCGACCACCAGTTCCTGATGGCGCCGCGTATCCACCACTGGGATTCGAGGCGCATCGGGGCGGGCGCGCCGCCTGTCGAGACGCCTGAAGGTTGGCTGATTGTCTATCACGGCGTGAACGCAAAAGATGGCTACTGCGCCGGCGTTGCACTGCTCGATTTAGACGAGCCACACAAGGTCATCTGTCGCTCGCACGAGCCGCTAATTGCCCCCTCCGAAGACTACGAAGTGAGCGGATTCTTTGAGCGCGTGGTGTTCCCCACGGGGCTGACGCCGATGCACGACGGACGCTGGATGGTCTATTACGGGGTGGCGGATCGGTCCGTCGCTGTCGCCGAGACGACGATGGAGGAACTGCTCTCGGTGGCGAAGGGCGAACTCGTGCTGGCAGGGCGGTAGGGACGCGGATTGCGCTAAACCGTCTCCAGCGCCCGTCCCCGGTCGTCGCCTGAGGGCGGCGTAAACGCGCGCTCGCTCGTGTTCCCCCCAGTTCCCTTGAACATGGCTTTAATGGATTCGTATTAAAAGTGGGGTACAATCCCCGCAGCGAGGGCTATGAGCATGAGAAGATTGAGTCTATTCGCAGGCATCGGTTTACTGTTTGTTCTGGCATTTGCCGACCGTTCCAGCGTTTCTGTGAGCAATTTACAGGCGCATGTGAAATATCTTTCCTCGCCCGATCTGGAGGGGCGGTTCGCGATTGCGCCGGGTGCCTATAAAGCAGCGGACTATATCGCCCGCGTGTTTCAGCAGTCAGGACTGGAACCGAAAGGTACCAACGGCTACTTTCAAGATTGGGAACTGACGCTCGGTTTCAAGCCCGGCGCGGAGAACTACCTCAAACTCAAGCGCGGTAGTGTGTGGGAAGCCCCCGCCGAAGCAATCCGCCCCGTGAACCTGACCAGCAACACGAAAGTGGAGGGCGAGCTGGTGTTCGTGGGATTTGGCATTTCGCAGCCGAACGCCGGCTACGACGATTACGAGAGCGTCGATGTGACGGGCAAAATTGCGGTCATCGTGCGTGGTGCGCCCAGTTTTGAGGGCGTCAGCCCCGAGATCCAGCGCGCGTCGCGTATCGCGCAGAAAGTGCAGACCGCTATCCAGAAAGGCGCGGTGGGCGTGATACTGGTGAACCAGCCAGAGAATGACCGTCTGCTCCCGGTGGGAATGCGGGGGCGCGCCCCTGCCGCGAATGTTGCGGTTCTGAACGTGCGAGCGTCGGTGGGCGATCGGCTCCTGCAACCGCTGGGCTTGACCGTCGCGGAGGCGGTGAAGCGCATCAACGAGAAGGGCTTGCCCCTCAGCGGGAACCTCAACGCCAGCGTAGAGATGGCAACCTCACTGGAACCCAATCGCGGCGTGGCGCGGAATGTCGTGGGCTTCATTCCGGGCAATGACCCGAAACTGCGCGACGAGGTGATTGTGATTGGCGCACACTATGACCATCTGGGCTACGGCGAGGTCGGCTCGCTCGCGCCCGAACCGGGCGACATCCACTACGGCGCAGACGACAACGCCTCCGGCACGGCAGCGATTATGGAGCTGGCGCGCCTGCTGGCACAGAATCGCGACCGTCTCAAGCGGAGCGTGCTGGTGATTGCCTTCTCAGCGGAAGAAGAGGGCTTGCTCGGCGCTGCCCACTTCGTGCAGAACCCCACCGTGCCACGCGAGAACATCGTTGCCATGCTGAACTTCGATATGGTGGGACGCATGACGAACAATCGCGTCTCGGTCAGCGGTGTGGGCACGACCACCGAGTGGGAGAGCATCCTCAAAGCGGCGAATACGGACAACTTGAGCCTGCAGCTCAGTCAGTCGGCGTCGGGAGGGAGCGACCACATGCCCTTCATGCGCGCCAATATCCCCGTTTTGTTCTTCTTCACCGGCATGCACCCCGACTATCACCGCCCCTCGGACACCTGGGATAAGATCAACTACGAGGGGCAGGCGCAGATTGTCACGCTGGCGGAGCGCGTGGTGTACGACATCGCCAATCGCCCCGAGCGACTGCAGTTCACGCGCCCGCAGCAGCCTGAGCCGCAACAGGGCGCACGGCGCGGTTTCCGCGTGCGCATCGGGCTGATTCCTGCCTACTCGGAACAGGAAGGCGTGCTGTTAGATGGCGTTGCGCCCGGCTCGCCCGCCGAAAAAGCCGGACTGAAAGCGGGCGACCGCATCATCGCCGCGATGGGACAGCGCGTGAGGAACATCGAGGAACTCACCAGCCTCTATGAGAAGATGGAGGCGGGCAAGCCCGTCGAGTTCACCGTAATCCGCGAGGGCAAAGAGATTAAGGTGCAGATAACGCCCGAAGCACCGTGAGAGAAGCCCATGCACGCCGTTCTGCTTCTAACGAGCCTGCTGCTCACTAACGGGATGCACGCGGACGATATGAAGCCGTTGCCTAACGGCGAACGCCCGATTATCGTCCGCGTGCTGGTGTTGAACTTCGACCCCGTCGTCCCGCAGGAGGGCAACAAACGCCTCCACGAGGTCGGCAAGTGGAACGACCCGCGCTGGCTCGCGCAACAGTACGCCGACGAGGTGCGCAAAGCGAGCGGCGACCTCGTGCGCTTCCAGATTGTGGAGTGGCGCGACCTTGATGAGTTCCCCGCCAAGGTAGACGGCTTCGTCTACACGATGGAACAGTATCTGAAGTGCCTGCGCGAATGGAAGGGTTGGCACGAACCTGACGGGATGGACTACGAGAAAGTGCTTCTCAAGCACGGCGTAGAGAAGTTAATCGACTCGGGCAAGATTGACGAGGTTTGGATGTTCGGCGCGCCGTATATGGGCTTTTGGGAATCGGCGATGGCGGGTCCCGGCGCGTTCTTCATCAACGGCGGCGTGTACGAGAAGTTCCCTACGAAGCGCCCGTTCGCGATTATGGGCTTCAACTACGAGCGCGGCGTGGCAGAGATGCTGCACAACCTGTGCCACCGCACGGAAGCGACGATGACGCGCATCTACGGCGGCTGGCAGGCGGATAAGCTGGAGCATAACTGGGCGCGCTTTGCCGCGAACGCGCACCAGTCGAACGGCGTCGCCGCCGTCGGCAGCTGCCACTACCCGCCCAACGGCGAGAAAGACTACGACTACGCCAACCCGCGCACGGTGGTCAGCTCCGCCCCCGACTGGCTGAACTATCCCAACTTCACGGGCAAGACGATGGAGGTCAATCGCGAAACATGGGGCGGTCCCGACTATCACCTGAACTACATGCGCTGGTGGTTCCGCCACCTGCCGCGCAACCCGGGCGTGAACCCCGACGACGGCAGACTGAACAACTGGTGGCGCTATGTGTTCGAGTTCACACAGTACGATGAGCGCGGGAAGCGCATTAATCCTTGAGCGCCTTAGATGACCGAACAGTTCCCTCGTAAAATCGTCATGTAAAATGTGGTATACTTTGAATAACCAGTCGGCAGACTGGCGTAAGGGGCTGACAAAATGAGAGCGGTATGGATGCTGGGGCTGTTGAGCGGACTGGGCGCGCTGAGCTGGAACGCCGCGCTGGTCTCGGATAAGCAAATCGTGGACGGCAAAGTGTCCCTCAAACATCGCGTGCTGACCGAAGCGCCGAAATCGGGCGCGATTAACCGCCGAGTCTCCGACTTAGAGTTCACCGACCTGCAGGGACGCACTTACACCCTGAGCCAGCTGACGCAGCGCGGGCCTGTGGTGTTCGTGTTCACCGCCACGAAGTGCCCTGCGGCGCAACGCTATACGGTGCGCATCAATCAGATGTACGAGTCGTACCGCAAAAAGGGCGTGCAACTGTTTCTGGTCTACCCGAACTACGACGATACGCGCGAGGCAGTGCTGCAACATCGGCGCGAGTATGGGCTAAAGCCGCCCGCCGTGTATGACCCCGACGGCGCGATTGCACAGACCGTCGGCGCGACGATGACCCCCCAAGCCGTTCTCATCGATAAGAAGATGCTCCTGCGCTATCGCGGCGCGATTGACGACAACCGCTACGAGAATCGCGTGCGCGTGCATTATCTGAAAAACGCGCTGGACGCCGTGCTGGCAGGCAAAACGGTGAAGGTCGCTGCCGCAGAGACCTTCGGCTGCACCATCCGTTTCCGTGAGGAAGCCGCGAAGGAAGCCCCGATTACCTACGCGAAACATATCGCCCCGATAATGCAGGAATATTGCCAGCCGTGCCACCGCCCGGGCGAGGTTGCGCCGTTCTCCTTGCTGACCTATCGCGACGCCTACACCTGGCGTAAAGAGATTGCGAAGGTGGTGGAGGCGCGCCAGATGCCTCCCTGGAAGCCGGTGCATGGCTACGGCGAGTTTCAAGGCGAGCGCCGCCTGACCGACGAGCAGATTGGGATGATTGTGAAGTGGGTCGAGACGGGCGCGCCGATGGGCGATCCAAGCGACCTGCCGCCGCCGAAGCAGTTCAACAACGACTGGGCGCTGGGCGAGCCGGACATTATCGCGGAGATGCCCGTCGAGTACGAGGTCGGTCCGACAGGCGACGACGAATATCGCCACTTCGTCATCCCCACGAATTTCGATCAGGATGTGTATGTGCGCGCAATCGACATCCAGCCCGGCAACCGCAACACGGTGCATCATGTGATTGTGTTTCTGGATACTTCGGGCATGGCGCGCCGACTGGACGCCGCCGACCCCAAGCCCGGCTATGAGGCGTTCGGCTGGCCTGGGTTCGTGCCTGCAGGTATGCTGGGCGGTTGGGCGCCGGGCTTCAGCCCCAGCGTGTTGCCCGACGGCACGGGCTACCGCCTGCCCAAAGGCGCGGACATCGTGTTGCAAATCCACTACTACCGAACGGGCAAGCCTGAAAAAGACCGCACGCGCGTCGGCATCTACTTGGAGAAGAAGCCGAACCCGCAGCCCGTCGGCATCGCGTGGCTCATTAACCCGCTGTTCCGCATCCCCGCAGGCGCAGAACGCCACGAAGTGCGCGCCTACTGGATTGCCCCGCGCGATGTGGATGTGGTCGCCATCACGCCCCACATGCACCTGCTCGGACGCGAAATGAAGGTCGAAGCCGAACTGCCCGACGGCACGAAGAAGACCCTCATCTGGATTAACGACTGGGACTTCAAGTGGCAGGACACCTACCACTACAAGACGCCCGTCAAGCTCCCGCGAGGCACGCGCGTCGTCGTCTACGCCTACTACGACAACTCCGAGAAGAACCCGAACAACCCAAATAAGCCCCCCAAAGACGTAACCTGGGGTGAACGCACGCAGGACGAGATGTGTTTGGTGTTCCTCCATGTGATTGGCGAGGAGGGCACGGGCTTCCGTGGCGGGCGACGCGGCGGAGGCGGGGGATTCTTCCGTAGGAGTGCGAACCCTTAACACAAAATTCACACGATATATGGAATAGATAGGGTGGCCATGAAGTGGAAGCGAGAGTGGGGCTACCCTATAGTGGTTGCGTTCGCGACGGCGGCAGTTGTGTTCGGTGCGCTTTACGCAGTGCTGCACTATGCTTATGTGCAGGCGTTGAACCTGTATCAGCAACAGATTCAGGAGCGTCTAATAGCTGCGGCGCATGTCGCTGCGGCGTTCGTCGACCCTGAAACGCACCTTACCTTCAAAGCTGGAGAAGAGAACACACCAAAATACCAGCAAGCGATTGCCCCTCTACGTGCCATCATGGAGGCGGATCGAGACATTATCTACATATACACCATTGCCTATCGGAATAATAAAATTTACTTTGTTCTGGATGCCTCGCCTCCTGGAGACTACGATGGCGATGGCGCAATTGATCCCAGCGTTCTATGGCTTGAGTATCCTGAAGCATCTGAAGAATTTTATCGTGTGTTTACGACGGAACAGCCTCAGGTGACCGCAATCTACTCGGATCGATGGGGCAGTTTTATTACTGCGCTTGTTCCCTTCCGCAACCGTGCGGGGAAAATCACAGGCGCTGCTGGAGTAGACATTACTGCTGATAAATATCTGGAGGGCATGAAAGCAGTTCAGAGCATTTATCACAACGGCTTGGCGTTTTCTGTGTTGATTGCTTTACTGCTGGGATTCAGCGCGGGCGGCTATCTCCATTTCCGTATGCGGGCGTGGCAGGCGGAAGCTTCCAGCCAAGCAAAATCGGAGTTCCTCGCGAGTATGAGCCACGAAATCCGAACCCCCATGAACGGCATTCTGGGTGCGGTACAGCTCCTTCAGGACACGCCTCTCAACCCGGAACAGCGCGATTGGGTGCAGACCGTGAGTCAAAGCGCAGAACACCTGCTTGCCTTGCTCAACGACATTTTAGACCTTTCGAAGATTGAGGCAGGCAAGTTGACGCTGGAGCGCATTCCGGTCAACCTGCCTGCTCTCCTCCGTGAGGTGGCGCAGCTGTTCCGAGCGCGCGCGGAAGAAAAGGGACTGCAACTGCGCCTCGCTCTCGATGCGAACACGCCCGAATGGATAGAGGGCGACCCGGTGCGCCTGCGTCAGATTCTCGCCAACTTTGTGAGCAACGCAGTTAAGTTCACGCATCAGGGCTATGTGGAACTCATCGCGCGTCCGAGCGACCACTACCCGCAGGGGGTCTGGATCGGCGTGCGCGATACGGGAATCGGCATACCACCGCACAAACTTGCGCACCTTTTTGAGCCGTTTACGCAGGCGGACGCCTCCACCACACGCCAATACGGGGGCACTGGGCTGGGATTGACAATCTGCAAGCGTCTGGCGACTCTGATGGGTGGCTACGTAGGCGCAGAAAGTCAAGAGGGGCAAGGCAGCTTGTTCTACATCGACCTTCCCCTGACGCCCTGTGCGCCGCCCGAAACCGCCTCGAATACTGCACAGGGCAGGAATTTCGTTTCCTTCACTGGAAAAAGAGTGTTGTTGGTAGAGGACAACCCAGTGAATCGCAAAGTCGCCGCACGCCTGCTCGAAAAAGTAGGGCTTCAGTTGGAGTTCGCCGAGAACGGGCAGGAGGCGGTTCAAAAAGCTCTCGCGAATGCATATGACTTGATTCTCATGGACTGTCAAATGCCGGTGATGGATGGTTACGAAGCCACACGGGTTCTGCGCAGACGCGGGGTGGACACCCCGATTATCGCTCTTACCGCTAATGCCCTATCGGGCGACCGCGAAAAATGCCTGGAATGCGGGATGAACGACTTTCTGACGAAACCCCTCAAAGCCGAGGAATTAAACCAGATGCTCACCAATTGGCTAACGAGTCCTCATCAACAGGCCGCGTAGACTATCAGGTATCCTGATAGTATGCACGCCCGCGTTGCATTAGTCAGTGTCTCGGACAAAGCGGGGCTGGAGCCGTTCGCGCGGGGGCTACACGCGCTCGGATACCAGTTCCTCTCAACGGGCGGCACGGCGCGCGCCCTGCGTGAGTGGGGACTGCCCGTGCAAGAAGTCAGCGACTGGACGGGATTTCCCGAAATCTTGGACGGGCGCGTGAAGACCCTACATCCGCGCATTCACGCCGCGCTCTTAGCCAACCTCAGCCTGCCCGAACACCAGCAGACCCTGCACGACCTGAACCTGACGCCGATTGAGCTGGTTGTGGTAAACCTCTACCCGTTCGAGCAGGCGTTGCGGGCAGGCGCATCGGAAACGGAGCAGATTGAACAGATCGATATCGGTGGACCGACGCTGATACGCGCAGCAGCGAAGAACTTCGAGCATGTCGCTGTCGTGGTGCGCCCCGCCGATTACGAGTGGACGCTCGCGCGGCTGCAAGCAGGCGGGCTGAGCCGTGAAGACCGTGCGCGACTGGCGTATCGAGCGTTTGCGCATGTCGCCGAGTATGACGCCCTGATTGCCGACTGGTTCCGCCGCTTTGAACCCGACGCTGCGCTGCCCGAAACGCTCACGCTCACCTATCGGCTGGCGCAACGCCTGCGCTACGGCGAGAACCCGCACCAGCAGGCGGCGTTTTACCGCGAGCCGTTTGCGCCTGCGGGCTGTATCGCGACTGCTGAGCAGCTCTGGGGCAAGGAGCTTTCCTACAACAACCTGCTGGACGCCGACGCCGCGCTGGAGCTGGTGCGCGAGTTCGAGCAGCCCGCCTGCGCGATTATCAAGCACACGAACCCCTGCGGCGTCGCGCTGGGCGAGAGCATCACGGAGGCGTTCCTGCGCGCGCTGGAAGCAGACCCCGTGTCGGCGTTCGGCGGAATTGTGGCGTGCAATCGCCCGATTGACCGCGAAGCCGCCGAGGCGATGGTCGCGCCCGGCACCTTCTTCGAGGTGGTTCTCGCGCCCGACTTTGCGCCCGACGCCCTGCCTGTTTTTCAAGAGCGCAAGGGCTGGGGGCAGAATGTACGCCTCCTGCGCACCGGGGAGTTATTGACGCCAAGCCAGATGCAAGGATTCGCATTGCGTAGTCTCACGGGCGGCGCGCTCTTCACGGAACGCGACACTGTAGACTGGAACCCCGACACGCTACAGGTCGTCACTGAGCGCACCCCCACCGAGAGCGAATGGGCGGATTTGCGCTTCGCCTGGCGGGTCGTCAAGCATGTCAAGTCCAACGCGATTGTGGTGGCGAAAGGAGGCGTGGTGAGGGGCGTGGGAGCAGGGCAGATGAATCGCGTCGGTTCCGTGCGCCTTGCGCTGGAGCAGGCGGGGGAGCATGCCCACGGCGCAGCGCTTGCCTCCGACGCCTTCTTCCCCTTCCCTGACAGTATCGACCTCGCCGCGCGGGCGGGAATCCGCGCGATTGTACAGCCCGGCGGCTCCAAAAAAGACCCCGAAGTCATCGCCGCTGCGAACGAGACGGGCATCGCGATGGTGTTCACGGGTATCCGGCATTTTCGGCATTAATTAAGTTCTTTCCGCCGCGTGAATTCTGAAACAAACCTCATGCCGTAATACTGTAGATTTTTTCACGGCGACTGAGGTATTCTACAGGAAGACGACACCTTGCGCCTGTTTCAACGCCGGGCGCAGTCGGGACGTACATGGTTAGAGGGGAGACGTCTTGGTACTCCATACACCCCTCGTTCAAGTGTCTCAGGCTACTTATGGGCAAGGAGAAGAGCCATGAAACTGCTGACAGAGTTTTTCGGAACCTTTCTGTTCCTGCTTGTAATCGCGCTGATAGTGCCTCAAAATGCTCAGTTTGCCCCGCTGGTGATAGGCGTCGCGCTGATGTGCGTTGTGTACATGGGCGGGCACGTCTCTGGGGCGCACTACAACCCTGCTGTATCGCTGGCAGTCATGCTGCGCGGTAAGTCGACCGCCGCGGAAATGGTAAGCTACTGGGCGTCGCAAATCCTTGCTGGGATTTTGGCGTTCGTGGTGGGCGGATGGTTGACTGGCAAAACACTGGGTATCGCGCCGGGCGCGGAGGTAAGTTTGGCACAAGCACTCGTGGTAGAGATTCTGTTCACCTTCATGCTGTGTCTTGTCGTGCTAAATGTGGCGACGGCAAAAGGCACGGCAGGCAACTCGTTCTACGGGCTGGCAATTGGGTTCACGATTGTCGCGGCGGCGTTTGCGGGCGGCGGGATTTCGGGCGGAGCCTACAATCCCGCTGTGGGCATCGGCGCGACAATCTCTCATGCCCTTATGGGCGGCGGCGGATTCGAGAGCCTCTGGCTTTATCTTGTGGGTCCGTTCGTAGGCGCAGCAATCGCTGCAGCGGTGTTCAAAGCGACCGTTGCAGAGCCGGATTGATTCGCGTCCGGCGTCTATAAAAATCTCTTAACTCTCCAGTCGGTATACTTTTCGTACTCGCACTTATGCGAGGGAGGGAAAGCGATGAGGCGAGCGTTATTTCTACTGAGCGTTTTGAGCGGGCTGCTGGCATGGCAGCTGGCTTATCCCAATAAGCGACTGCCCGCGCCCCCGCAGGGCGTCGCGGAAGCGTTAGTAGCGACGGCAAACGATTTGCCCAGCGGTCCTAAAGCCGACGGGCGACCGGGCGATTATGTGCTGCGCAACCATCAAGCGACCTTCGTGATTGCGGGAATCCGTCCCACGCATGGCTACGGACGATTTGGAGGCAGACTGTTGGATGCCGTGCTCCACGAGGACGGACGCCAGAACGATTTCCTGGGCGAACTATTTTTCGGGATAGCCGACTCGCGTGGGTTGTTCACAGCGCGCACCCTGCGCCCTGAACGGATAGAGATTGCCTCGTCCGGGGGGGCAGGCAAACCTGCCGTAGTGCGCGTGGAGATGGTGGACGAACGCCTGCCCCTGATCGACCAGACCACGCGCATGCCGAGCCAGCCGATGGGCGTGCGCGTTGTAATGACCTATACGCTGGAACCGGATAGCCCCACCCTGCTGATGGAAGCCGCAATTCAGAACCCCACTGACCGCCCACAGAACTACACTCTGATTGTGGGCTGGATACAGGAGGACGGCATGCAGATGTATATGCCTCCGTTCGGGCATGCGACTGTCTCTTATACACATCT
>JAOAES010000153.1 GCA_026416655.1 Fimbriimonadales bacterium | reverse complement strand
GCGCCCGCAAGGTTAATCACGGGCGAAACGAGGTAGGTCGGACCGCCGTCCACATCCGCCTCGCCGACCGAGCCGCCCGCGCTGCCCTGCCCGGTGAACGCGCAGCTGGTTCCCGAATCGGGCGAATCGCTGCCGGGGTTCGCTTGCAGACCGTTCTGCGAGGTGCCACGCGGGACTCCGCGCGTCCACGCGCCCGCCGTCAGCGACGGGTCGTTCTGCACGCTCCAGCCGAGATTGTTCTCGAAGGTATCCTCGAAGATGGTCTGGAAGCCCAACGCTGCCATCGTGCTGAGGGGGGCGTTTGCGCCGTTGCGCGGATAGAAAGTGGCGCGTCCCTGAATGTCGCGCGCCTCGAAGTAGTATTCGAAAGCGCTGCCGCACGGGGGCACAGGGACCGCCGTGAACGCGCCGTTCGCGCCCACCCGGTTCATCCGGACTGTCTGCCACGCGCCCCGATTCACGCGATAGTGCAGGAAGACCGCGTTCATATCGCGTTGGCTCGTGAGGTCGCTCACGCGCACACTGAAGCGCATTAGCGGCAGGGCGAAACTGCCCGGAATCGGCGGCGCGACCACCGCGTCGGGCAACACGACGGGTTCGATTCGCACCCAGTCTATTTGCGGCGCGGGCAAGTTGTGCCGCGCGAACCCCGTCGCAATCTGCTGATAGTGGGGCGTGCCGTTGTAGATGTCGCCGTCGTTATCGTCCAGCGTCAGCACATCGATGGTAATCTGCGGGGAAATGCCCGTCGGACGAATCAGAATGCTGTTCAGATACCATTCGCGCACCCGATCCAGCGCGAACTGTTGATTGGTGGAGTAGCGGTTGCGCATCTCCAGCCAGGTCTGCCAGAATGCGCCGCTAATCACCTGCCCGCAGAAATGCACCCCGCCCGAACAGGGATGCGTGCGGTCGTTCACGCTGTTGCGAATACACTCCGTGCCTACCCCGCGAAACTCGATGCCCAAACAGGGGTCTACCGTCAGCAACGCCGCCGTCACATCCGCGATGCCTTCATGGTAGTCGCCGCTGGCGTTCGGATGCCCCATCGCGATAATGAAGTGCCCGTATTCGTGATACACCACGGTCGAGTAGCAGGTGTTCACGCAGCCGCCGCCCGCGCGATAGAAGTTAATCGTGCGGTTGCTGTAGTAGGCGTTGCAGGTGTTCGCGATGTTCACATTGCACGGAATCTGAATGTCCACGCCCGGGTAGTTGGGGTTAATAGACTTCACGAAGTCGTACACGATTTGGGTGTGGATTAGCCCGTTCAGTTGCGCGGTGTTGAACTCTGTTGGCGTCGAGTTGAACAGGAAATCCACGAACGCAGGCGGGTTCACCGTTTGCTGCAGCACCATCGTGCTGCCCGCTTGGTCGCTCACGCGCACGGCGGGTCCAATCAGCTCCGCGCGTACGGTTGCGCTGCTCGCGCCGCCCGATGCCAGCGTGAACCGCCCATCGATCCCGCTGAAGATGCTGTTGCCGCCCACCACGCTCACGCGGAGTTTCGGGATCACGCGCAGTTGTGGCGGGTTCGCCGTGCTGTCGGGGCGTAAACCGGGCGTCGCGTAGCCGCGCACCTGTCCTGTGATGTCGCTGAAGTAGACCTCCGACCGCCACTCCAGCAGTTCGCCGCTATGCGCGTCTACAAACACGCGATAGCGTTCTGGTTTCTCCAGCGAGTGTTTATCTACCGAAAACGCCCACGCGAGGCGTGTCTGTTCTTCATACAAGTAAACCGCCAGTTCAGGTTTCGTATCAGCGTGCAAATCGGGGCGGAGCTTCTTGACAAGTTGCATCGCCTCGTCGGCGGAAAGTTTCGGCGTGGTGGAGATAGGCTCCACGTAGCGCACGGCGTTGCTGGCAAGCACGAGGGGGTAGCCTTCCGTCATGCGCACCAGCAGGGTCAGTTCGCCCTTATCGACGGGGATGCCGTCCACCTGCTGCTGGAAGTAGACCGCGGTGAACTTGCCGCGCATCACATCCTGCACGCCGCTCAGCACGAGCTGGCTCGCGCCCGGCGCAAAAATCGCTGCGTAGCGGTTCACAAACGCTTGCGCCGAATCGATGGCGGAACTGCCGTAGCCGAACGGCTTGCCCCATACGCGGCGCACCTGGTCGCCTTCTGTATACACTAAAACGCCGGGATATTCCTGCTGGAGCTGCCGAGTCAGAATTGCTTGCGTCTGCAGCGCATCGGATGATTGCGCCCATGCTGAGATGAGAACGCCTGCCGCTAAAAACAAAACCAGAAACCAGCGTGACCCGAACATAAAATGACCTCCTTCAACAAGTATACACCGATTCGACGGGGGGCGCGTAATTTCCTCTCACGATAGGGTACAATCAGGGGCGTTGGAGGCGTTCAGATATGAAGCGAACCTATCAGCCCAATAATCGACATCGGCACAAGGTACATGGTTTTCGGCGTCGGATGCGCAGTAAAGACGGACGCAACGTGCTGAAGCGTCGCCGATTGAAGGGACGCTGGCGACTGACCGTTGAATGAGATGCTGCCGCGCGCGGGACGGCTGCGTAAGAAGCGCGAATTTGAGCAGGTTTATCAGCAGGGGCGACGGGTCAGCATGGAATCGTTCACGATGTATGTGCATGCGCGGGGCGACGACGCGCCGACACGGATGGGCTTTGTAGTCGGACGGCGGTTCGGAACGCATGTGCAACGCAACCGTGTGAAACGACGCCTACGCGCGGCAGCACGAAGCCTGTGGGAACAGCTGCCTGCCGGCTACGATGTGGTGTGCGTGGCGCGTCCCGCAGCGGCGACCGCGCCCATCGAGCAGATACGCCAACAGATGCAACACGCACTCGACACCGCACGAGCCAAGACAGGGGGCAAGGTATGAAACGACGATTGTCGGGCGCGAATGAGGTTCCTCGCTTCGCTCGGAATGACAGAGGGCTGGCGCAACAACACTATCATTCCGAGCACAGCGAGGAACCTCTGCAAACTCCCTTTGATTCCGAGCACAGTGAGGAATCTCGCCCTTCGATGCCTGCCCGCCTGCTTATCGGCGCGATTCGCGTCTACCAGTGGTTCTCGCGGCTCACACCGCCGACCTGTCGGTACTACCCGACCTGCTCGCATTACACTCTGGAGGCGATTCAGCGATACGGCGCACCGCGGGGGCTGTGGCTGGGGCTGAAACGCATTCTGCGATGCCACCCCTTCGCGGAAGGGGGATATGACCCTGTACCTGAAGTTTTACCTAAGAGAGGGACTACTCATGGCGCAACAAGACCCTATCGATCAGCGTAAACTGTTTACGCAGACTCTCGTTATCTCGATGATTATCTGGCTCATTCTGATAATGGGCTGGAGCTATTTTTCGCGTCCGCCCGTATCGGATAAGCCGCCAGACCAGATGATTGCCGAGATTGAGAAGCTACGCGCCGAGAAAGATTATGTGGAGGCGTCGCGCCGCGCGCAGGAGCTGGCGAACCGCTATCGCGGCGCGGAATACGGCGCACTCGGCATCCTGCTGGAAGCCAAAATCTATTATGAAGATAAAAAAGACCCCCGCGAGGCGTACAATCGCCTGCGCCAGCTGGAGGAGCTGTACCCCAACACGAAGGTTTACAAAGAGCAGGGACTACCGCTACTGGAGCAGGTCTCGCGTCAGATCGACGAGGAGATGGGGCAGCTGCCCAGCTATCGCGCGCTGGACGCAATCATGCGGCTATTCAGCTTTGCAGGCGACGCGCGGTTCATCTTGGGCATCCTGTTCATCGCGGCGGTCATCCGCCTGATTCAGGTGCCGCTGGTGAATAAACAGTTCGCCAGCATGCGCAAAATGATTCAACTGCAGCCCAAACTGCTGGAACTGCAACAGAAATACACGGGGCAGGAGCTGGTGCAGCGGCAGATGGCGCTCTATAAAAAATACGGCGTGAACCCGATGAGCGGGTGTCTGTACGCGCTGTTGCCAATCCCGTTCCTAATCTTGGTGTATAACGCCTTTCTGGTGTATCAGGCGCAGTTTCGCGCGGGACACTTTCTGTGGATTAATCCCGATATGGCGGCGCGGTTTCCGGGCATGGTGGGCGCGCACCTGGGGCAGTTCGATGCGCCCCTCACGTTGCTGTACGCCGCGAGTATGTATCTCACCAGCCGTTTGACCATCACGGATCCGTCGCAAGCGCAGATGCAGAAAACGATGGCGATTTTCACGACGCTGATGCTGCTGGTGTTCTCGTGGCAGTTTCGGTTTCCCGCTGCGTTTATTCTCTACTGGCTGCTGACGAACGTGTTCTACACGGTGCATTACAAGCTTTACATGCGCACGCCTGCGCCGGAACTGACCCCGGTAGATGACGCCGAGTCGCAGGCGCCGCGCAACGGGGCGGTCGAGAAGCCCAAGCCGATGGGCTATCAGCCGCCCAAGAAACGCTCGAAGCGCAAATAAGAAGGAGGGCATGGATACGATGGCATCGGTTGAAGCCACTGGCAATACTGTGGAGGAGGCGAAGAGCCGCGCGTTGGGCATGCTGGGCGTTGGACGCAGCGCACATGTCGAGTTCGAGGTGCTGGAGGAGAACCCCCCGCGCGTGCGCGCGACGCTGATTGAGGAGGAGCAACCTTATGTCGTGACTCCGCAAGTCGCGCGGAAGGTTGCCGACTATGTGGACCACTTTGTGAAACGCCTGCCGTTGCATGTGCAGGCAGCGTTGCGCCACTCGCACGGGCGGTATGTGGAGGTGGAGCTGGTCGGGCGCGACGCCAATATTCTGGTAGGCAAAAACGGCGAGGTGCTGGATCGGCTGCAGTTTCTGCTGAACAACATCGTGCCGCGCGTAATCGATCCTCATGTGCGCGTGGTGCTGGATGGGGCGGGCTGGCGACGCCGACGCACCGAGCGATTGCGCAATCAGGTCATCGCGATTGCCAACGAAGTCAAGTTGCGCGGGGAGGAGGCGGTGCTGCCCCCGATGCCGCCACACGAACGACGCATTGTGCATCAGGCGTTGAAAGATGACCCCGAAGTGATGACCTACAGCGAAGGCGAGGAGCCGAACCGCTATGTGGTCATCTCGCCGAGGGGATAAGACGCGGCGAACTCGTTGAGCCGGCGCACAGTCTCGCGCACATCGGCTTCCGTCGCACGCGGATTGAGCGTACACATCCGCAGCGCGACGCGCCCTCGCAAAACGGTAGAACTGACCAGCGCAAAGCCGTCGTTGAGCATGGCGTCCACCAGCGCACGGTTGAGCGCGTCCACCTGTTCAGGGCGGAGTCGAGGCGGTTCATAGCGGAACGCGAGGATGCCCATCGTGGCAGGGGAGATAATTTCCCAGTCGGGCAGATTGCGAATCGTCTGCTCTGCCACGCGCGCCAAGTGGAGGTTCCATTCCATCGCCTGCCGAAACGCCTCGACGCCGTGCGTTTTGAGCGACATCCAGAGCTTGAGCGCGCGGAAGTTGCGCGAGAGTTCGACGCCGTAGTCGCACAGGTCTACGCCTGCCGCGCCACGCTCTTTATCTTGCAGATAGGGCGGCAGGATACGGAACGCCGTGCGCAGGTGTTCGAACTCGCGCACAATCGCGCAGCCCGCCATCATCGGCTGGTAGAGCCACTTGTGGGGGTCTACCGCGAGTGAGTGCAGGCGATGGATGCCCTGCAGTCGCTGTTGCCCCTCTTCTGTAAGGATTGCGGCTGCGCCGTACGCGCCGTCGGCATGGAGCCATAGTCCCTCCGCCTCGCAAAGGTCGGCTAAGGCGTTCAGAGGGTCTACCGCGCCCGTGTTGGTGGTTCCTGCGTTGGCGACGACACAGAATGGCGTCCAGCCCGCGTCGCGGTCGCGCCGAATCTGTTCCGCAAGCGCGCCGAGCGGGATTTGAAAGTTCTCGTCGGCGGGCAGCACGCAGAGTTGCTCTTCGCGCAAGCCGAGAATGCGCCACGCCCGCGCCACACAAGAGTGTGTCTGGTCGGAGTAATAGACTTTGCCGCGCGCGAGGGCGTCGGGGTACTGCTGACGCGCCGCCGCAAGGCAGACCAGGTTGGCGACCGAGCCGCCGCTCACGAACAGCCCGCCCGCGCTTGCGGGCATCCCGAACCAATCGCACAGCCAGCGGATAACCACGCGCTCCACCTGCGTTGCGCCCGCGCCCACCATCCATGTGCCCACGAACACATTCATCCCCGCCGAGATGAAATCCGCCAGCACGCCCACATACTCGTTCGGCGCAGGTACGAACGCAAAATAGCGCGGATGGTCTACCTTGACGATGTTCGGCAGTACTTTCTGCAGAAACTCGTCAAGAACCGCCTCAAACGACTGCGGCTGTTGCGGGGTCGGTTCGTTAAGCAGACGTTCCAACGCTTCGCGTGGGGGGCGTTTGCCCAGCGGACGCGCCGGTAAGCTTTGCCAGTAGTCCACCAGCGCGTCCACCACGCGATAGCCCATCTGACGCATCGTTTCGGCGTCGAAATCCAGCGGCGACTCGGGTCTCATCGCCTCAATTAAACCGTTTCCACAGCGGTTTCCTGTTCGGACTCCTCCGTCAGGCGCAGGAAGACCTCCTCGAGTGTGCTGCCCTCCATCTGCGCACGCTGTTGCAACTCGCTGAGCGTGCCTTCGGTGAGCAGTCGCCCCTTGTGCATGATAATCACACGGTCGCAGAGTCGTTCAGCGGTGTCGAGCTGGTGCGTACTGACCAGAATCGCGCAGCCTTCGTCGCGTAGGCGTTGCAGCTCCGCCTTGAAGGTGTATTGCCCGCGCGGGTCGATGCCCATCAGCGGCTCGTCGCACAGAAAGACCTTTGCATCATGCACTAGGGCGCACACGACCGCCAATTTCTGCTTCATACCTTTGGAGAGCGTGCCTGCCAGCGCGTTCGCTTTATCCGCCAGTTCGTAGCGTTGCAGGAGCTCGTCGGCGCGCTGCTCGTACAGATGGAGCGTGTCATAGCACATCGCCACGAGCTTCATATGTTCGCGCACGGTGAGCAGTTCGTAGGGGTTCGGCAGTTCGGGGATGAACGCCAGCAGTCGTTTCGCCTGCTGTTCCTGCGTCGCCAGGTCGTACTCGCCAATCTGGATGCGCCCGGAGTCGGGCTTGAGGATGCCCGTGATGCAGCGCAGGGTGGTCGTCTTGCCTGCGCCGTTGGGACCCAGCAGCCCGACAATCTCGCCCGGCTCCACGCGAAAACTCACGCCGTCCACCGCGCGGAACCCCTTGAATGACTTGCTCAGATTCTCAACGAGCAACATCTCAGCTCTTGGGCTTGCGGAAAATGGCGTCGTCGATGGCGACATTGTGGCGCACGCGCTCCACTTTCGTGACCGCCTCTACTCCCGCAGTAAATTGTCGAGTTATGAACGGGTACATAATCCCGTCCACTTTGCGGTAGTCATCGAAGAAGATGGAGATGCTCAGTTTCCCCCCAGGCGCAGCGGCTTCCGTATCCATTCGCAGCAACAAATAGCGCTGGCTGTCAACATAGATCCTCACGGGACCACCCCAGCGGGACTGGGCAGTAATGACGTAGGCGTTGCGGTTGCCCACTTTCTCCTGTCCCGTTAGGGTCGGGTTGCGAAGGGTTTTACGTATATCGTTCTGTGCGCCTGATTCCGCGCTCATGCGGATTTGCTCCAGCTCCGCGCCCTTCAGTTCGCGCAGCCCTAACATCGGGTTCTTTTCCCAGCCGACTTTCCCGTCATAGCCCTGCTGGATTTCACCAATGCCCTGAATCGTCGCCTTGAGTAGGAACTTATTAGGCGCTTTGTAGAACGCCTCGTAGCGTCCCTGCATGCCCTGGGTGGGATACTGAACAGTGCCTGTCATCTGGATTGTGCGGATTTTGGCGGCTTGAGCCACCCCCATTGCCTGCGCCATACGATCCAAGACCTGTTGCGCATTTCGCGGTTTCGCCTGCTGCGCCGTCGGCTGCAGCGCGAGAAGACTGACGACCCCTACGGCTAACGCCCAGAAACGCATCGTGTGCATGAGGATTCACCTGCAGGAAGTATACCCTGTGGTGGCGTGGCGGTAAAGTCAGGTAGGTATAATCCCGTGCTGATGATTATCGATATCAGCGTTCCGTTGAGGCAGCCAATGCCGACCTATCCGGGCGATGCGCCGTTCGAACTGATACCTGTCGTGCGAATCGCGGACGGCGCTATCTGCAACGGCTCGCGCCTGCAGATAGGCACGCACTCCGGCACGCATATCGACGCGCCCTGGCACTTCAACGACGCGGGCAAGCGCATTCACGAAATTCCGCTGGCTCGGTTGATTGGCTACGCCTATGTCGCCGACCTGCGCGGCTACGAACATATCACCGCCGACGCGCTGGAGGGGGCGAACATCCCGCCGACCACCACGCGCCTGCTACTCAAAACCGACAACAGTGCGCGCTGGACTACCGAGACCGAGTTCAAC
>JAOAES010000144.1 GCA_026416655.1 Fimbriimonadales bacterium | reverse complement strand
AGATGTGTATAAGAGACAGGATACGGGTACGGGCGTGCGGAGTGTGTCGCACCGATCTGCATGTGGTGGACGGCGAGCTGCCGCGCCCGAAGCTGCCCCTAATACTGGGGCATGAGATCGTAGGTGAGGTTGTGCAGTTGGGCGCAGCGGTGCAGGGGTTGCAAGTTGGGCAGCGGGTCGGTGTGCCCTGGCTGGGGCACACTTGCGGCGCGTGCCGTTTCTGCGAGGCGGGGCGCGAGAACCTCTGCGAGTTCGCCCAGTTCACCGGCTACACTGTGGACGGTGGCTACGCCGAGTATACCGTCGCCGACGCCCGCTATGTGTTCCCCCTGCCCGGCGCTTACGACGATATCGCCGTCGCGCCGTTGCTCTGCGCGGGGCTGATTGGCTACCGCTCATATCGTATCGCGCGACGCGAGATGCTGGGCAACCGATTGGGGATTTACGGCTTCGGCGCGGCGGCGCATATCCTGATCCAAATCGCGATACGCGACGGCATGCGGGTGTTCGCCTTCACGCGCCCGGGCGACTACGCCACGCAGGACTACGCGCGGAGCATGGGCGCATGGTGGGCGGGCGGTTCCGACCAGACGCCCCCAGAACCGCTGGATGGGGCTATCCTGTTCGCGCCTGCGGGAGAACTTGTGCCCGCCGCACTGCGCGCCGTCGACAAGGGCGGCGCGGTCATCTGCGGGGGAATTCACATGAGCGACATCCCGAGTTTTCCCTACGCCATCCTGTGGGGCGAGCGAGTTGTGCGCTCAGTGGCGAACCTCACCCGCGCCGACGGCGAGGAGTTTTTCGATAAAGCGCGCCAGTTCACGATAGAGACCCACACCACCCCTTTCCCTCTGGAGCAGGCGAACGAGGCGCTGCAGGCGTTGCGCGAAGGCAAGATACAAGGCGCGGCGGTGCTGACGGCGAGTTAGATAAAGTTGGTGCGGAGGGGAGTCTGTGTGTCCTGTTTCGAACCCACCTTGTGGTAAACTTTTACGGAACTCTCGCCGGTAAATGTGCGTATCTTAGGCGGGATGTGGAGGGGAAACTGATGGAACTGCTGACTGGGCTGATATGTATCGGCGCCGCAGCACTCGGCGCGGCGATTCTGTACGCTATCCTGTATAACTCGCTTATCGGCAAGAAGAACCAGGTCGAGTACGCCTACAGCGGCATCGATGTGCAACTCAAGAAACGCCACGACCTGATTCCCAACCTCGTGGCGACGGTCAAGCAATATATGGAGCATGAGCGCGGGCTGCTGGAGCGCATTACCGAGCTGCGCAGTCGCGCAATCAATCCGAACCTGCCTGAAGGTGAGCGACTGCAGGTGGAAGCCGCGCTGTCGGGCGCGCTGCGCAACCTGATGATTGCCGTCGAGAACTACCCGCAGCTGCGTGCGAACGAGAACTTCATGCACCTACAAGCCTCGCTGAACGAGATCGAAGAGCAAATCGCCGCCGCGCGACGCACCTATAATGCCGCCGTGACCGACTACAACAACGCCATCGAGATGTTCCCGACGAACCTGATTGCGTCTACGATGGGACTGAAGCGCCGCACGGTGTTCGAAGCCGAAGAAGCTGAGCGCGCCACGCCCAGCGTGGCGCAGCTGTTCCAGCGATGAACGCGAGTCCTGTGCAGGCGCTACGCGAACTGGAGCCGATACTGCGCGAGCTGGAGCAGGAACGCACGCACAAGGTGAACCAGTTCGCGCAGATTACACTCTGGAGCGTGGTGATTGGCGGGCTGCTCAGCCTTACGCTCGCACTGTTTCGCGTGGGAGCTTGGTCGTTTGCGCCCCTCGTGATTGCGCTGATAGTTATCGGCGTCGTCTACGCCAGCAAGGCGGAAGAGTGGCGCAAAGCGTTCAAGTGGCGGGTGATGACCCGGCTCGTCCAATACGCCAATCCCAATCTGCAGTATTATCCCGAACGGTATATCTCCGAGCGTGAATATGAACTCAGCATGCTCTTTCACAATTCGCCCAGCCCCGACCGCTATCGTGGCGAAGACCTGATACAGGGCGTGATCGATAAAACCGACATCCGCCTCTCGGAACTGCATACCGAGTATAAGCAGGTCACCTACGACAGCAAGGGGCGTCGGCAAGAACACTGGGTTACTATTTTTCGCGGGCTTTTTATCAGTGCGGACTTCCACAAGCATTTTCAGGGCGTGACACTGGTGTTGCCCGACACGGAGCAGTCGTGGCTGGGCGGGTTCGGGCAGTGGCTGCAAAGCCTCAGCGCAAAACTGGGCAACCAGCCCGGCGAACTCGTAAAGATGGAGGACCCCGAGTTCGAGAAACTGTTCAAGGTCTTCTCCACCGACCAGATAGAGGCGCGCTATATCCTGACGCCCAACCTGATTCGCCGGATTGTCGACTTTCGCGCCAAAACGAAGTCGCCGATACGCCTCTCGTTCATCGCCTCGCGCGTATTTGTTGCGATTCCGACGACGCATAACCACTTCGAGCCGCCCTCGCTGTTTGCGCCTGCGAACAAGCTACTGGAGCCGGAAACGATGGCGCAGTATTTAGAGGAGATCAGGTTCACGCTGGCGGTGGTGGATGAACTCAACCTGAACACACGCATCTGGACAAAGCGGTAGCCCAATCGATGGGCTTGCAAAAACCGCGAGACTTCGGGTATACTATGGGCGCGTGGCCCCATGGTCTAGTGGTCTAGGACGCCAGGTTTTCATCCTGGAGGACGGGGGTTCGAATCCCCCTGGGGTCACCATATCCCCTTTTTCTGTGCCCCTGAAACGCGCCTTTAACTGGTTCGTCAAGGGTTGCCTTACTTGACCGTCTCGTCCAACCACTGGCGGATGGCTTCCAGCGCGGCGGGGTTAATCGTCTCTTCAATCTCGGCGTACTCCGTAATCAGCCCTACGCGCGCCTTCTGGAACAGGTGGTTCAGTCCCGCCATACGCCGAATAGTGATGCGCTTGTTGCCCCCCTCACGCAGGGCGCGTTCGATGGCAGGCAGGTTCTGGTCGGGGTCTACCTGCAAATCCAGCTCGCCGTTCAGCGCCAGCACGGGGCAACGCACCTTGCGCAGGTAAGTTGCGGGATCCAGCTGGATGAAGGTGCGGAACCACGGGTTGACATAGCTCTTCGCCTGATTGCGCAGAACCGTTTTCTGGGTTTCCGAGAGTTGCGACGCGCCAGTGCCCAGCGATTGAATAAGGGCGTCGTAGAGAGCCTGCTGCGCTTTTTCGTCGTCTTTTTCGCGCTTGAGAATCGCGAACACGCGCTGCTGCAGGGCGCGGTTGCGCTCAATTAGCGGCTCAGCGATGTTCGACTTGCGAGAAATCAGTTCCGCCTGACGGTAAAGAATCTGCTCGCCCGGAACGCCCGTGCCCGCCAGCATAATCAAGAACGCCACATCGCGTGGGGCTTTGGACGCGGCAATCGCGCCCACCAGCGCGCCCTCACTGTGTCCGAGAATGCCAATCCGCTTGCGGTCAATCTCTTTGCGCGTTTTGAGGTAGCTCACAGCGGCGAGGGCGTCGTCGGCGAAGTCGAGCGTGGTAGCGCGGCTCATATCGCCCCCTGAACCGCCCACGCCGCGGTCGTCCATCCGCAGCGTCGCGTAGCCCGCGCGTGTGAGGTAGTCTGCCAGTACCAGAAACGGCTTATGTCCAAAAATCTCTTCATCTCGGTTTTGCGCCCCCGATCCGGTGAAAAACACAATCGCGGGAAACGGCGGCTTGCCCTCAGGGAGGGTCAGCGTCCCCGCCAGCTCGATTTTAGCTTTGCGGTTGGGCACGCGCCCCTCCTCGGTTTTGTAGGGGAAGGGCGGTTTCGGCTCCTGTGGGCGTTTGGGTTTGGGCGGCTCGCCGCGCGTGAGCGTCAGCTTGAACTCACCGCCCCCCTGTTTCCATACGCCTTCCAATCGCTTACCGTCCTCGCTCAAAGTCCCCATAAACTCGCCCTGCACCGTGTCCGATTTGAGGATGATTTGCCTGCCCTCAATCTGCACAGAGCTGACGGGAATGCCCTGTGCGCCCTGGTCGGGGCTGTCGATGGTCGCAGTCCACGCGCCGTCTGCGCTGCGGCTCAACCGAAACACGATGCGCAGGCGCTGGTTGCCCGCTTCCAACACGCCCGACCAGACACCTTCAAATCCCTCCTGTCGCTTCACTCCTCGCCTCCTGTCCAATAGTTCGGCGGCTCGCGCGTGATGGACACGCTATGCGGGTGGCTCTCGCGCAAGCCAGAGTTCGTCACGCGAATGAATCGGGCTTTCTCGCGCAGTTCCTGCAGGTTCCGTGCGCCGAGATAGCCCATCCCGGAGCGGAGACCGCCCACCAGCTGGTGAATCGTCTCCGAGAGCGGTCCGCGATAGGGCACGCGCCCTTCCACGCCTTCAGGCACAATCTTGCGCGGGTCGGTCTGGTAGTAGCGGTCGCTGGAGCCTTGCCGCATCGCCGCCACCGATCCCATCCCGCGATAGACCTTGTAGGCGCGATTGCGGAAGATTTCGATCTCGCCGGGCGACTCCTCACAGCCAGCGAGCAGGTTGCCCAGCATCACGGTGCTTGCGCCCGCCGCTAACGCCTTCACGATGTCGCCGGAGTAGCGAATCCCACCGTCGGCGATGATGGGCACATTCAGTTTCTGGGCTTCGGCGGCGCACTCCATCACCGCGTAGAGCTGGGGCACGCCCACGCCCGACACGACGCGCGTGGTGCAGATGGAGCCTGCGCCCAGCCCCACGCGCACTGCGTCCGCCCCCGCTTCCACCAGAGCGCGCACACCCTCGCGCGTCGCCACATTGCCTGCAATCACCAACATCTCGGGCATCGCGCGCTTAATCAGGCGCACAGCGTTCAGCACACCTGCCGAGTGCCCATGCGCCGAGTCAATCACAATAAAGTCCACGCCCGCGTCTGCCAGCGCACGCGCCCGCTCCACCGGCTCGCGCATCGGTCCCACCGCCGCTCCCACCACGAGCCGTCCGCGAGAGTCTTTGGTCGCATTCGGATGCTGGCGAATCTTGAGCAGGTCTTTAATCGTAATCAGCCCGCGTAGCTTGCCCTGCTCATCGACGATGGGCAGTTTCTCGATTTTATGGCGTTGCAGGATTTTCTCCGCTTCTTCCAGGCTCGTGCCGACGGGAGCGGTAATCAGGTTCTCCGCCGTCATCACTTCACGAATGGGGCGGTCGAAGTTCGTCTCGAATCGAATGTCGCGGTTGGTCAGGATGCCCACCAGATAGCCTTCGGCGTCGGTGATGGGCACGCCCGAAATGTGATACCGCTCCATCAAGGTCATCGCGTCGCGCACCGTGTGGTCGGGCGAGAGGTAAATCGGATCCCAGATGACGCCATGCTCGCTCCGCTTCACGCGGTCAACTTCTAAAGCCTGCTTCTCGATGGGCATGTTGCGGTGAATCACGCCCACGCCTCCCTCGCGGGCTAAGGCGATTGCCATGCGCGATTCCGTTACGGTGTCCATCGGGGAACTCACGATGGGAATGCGCAAGCGAATGTCCCCCACCAGCGTCGTGGAAACATCGACTTGATCGGGCAGCACTTCCGAGTGGTTCGGCAGTAGC
>JAOAES010000055.1 GCA_026416655.1 Fimbriimonadales bacterium | reverse complement strand
TCGCCCGCGAAGATGAGCAGCGTCGCGCCCTGCTCCCGTGCAAAGAGCAGGCTCCCGCGCAGCGCGAGGGGTGTAATCCCCTGCGGGTTCATCAGACGCGCTACAATGGGTTTGCCCCCAGCGCGTACCTGCGCAACCTGCAGGGGGTCTAACCCCAGCCCAATTTGACGCGCCGTCTCGTCGTCCGCAAGCACCCAGAACCGCGCTCCACGCTCGGAGCGAATCTCGACGGCGGGCGCGTCGCGCGGCGGCTGCAGCTCCACCCGCGCTTTGAGGGCGAACATGCGTTTCGCCTGCTGGAACCGCGCCTCACTGAGCAGGTAGGTTGGCGTCGGCGCAGCGACAAGCGCGCCCCAGTCGGCAAGCGTACCCTCCATCAGCGCGACGCTGAACGGAGTCGTAAACCCGCGCAGCCACTCGGCGACGGACTTGCCCTCCGCGCTCGCCCACTGCGCCACATCGGGATAGTCCAGCACCAGCTCAACGGCGCGATTCGACTGCTCGCCCCTCAATCGCTGGAGCGCAACCATCCCCGCCGAGAGGGACGAAACCAGCAACCCAACGACAAGCAGCCAACGATTCAGCGCGCGCATCGGCTATCGCACGACCCGCCTGCCGTCGTAGACGGGCGAGACCTTGCGCTGCTTGCGAATGTAGTCCGCCACGACATCGAGCAGCACCTTCCCCGTGTCGGCGTAGGAGACGCCCAAGGGCTTCAGGTAGCGGTCGGCAAAGTAGGAGTTGGTCGTGCCCTTGTAGAGCCGGTCATCCTCGATGGGTTGCCCGTTGAGGGTCGCTTCCACGAGCCGGCGGTTCTCCACACGATACCGTATCCCGCTGACCGTCGGGCGTTGCTCGACAAGCAGGCGTTTCAAGTCGCGCCCCGTGATTTCGAATCGCACCACCGTGTTGCCAAAGGGCATCATGCGGGCGAGGTCGAAGTAGCTAATCGCGCCGCGCGCCAGCTCGATCCTAATCCCGAACATGTTCTGCAGGTCGAACTCCGAACCGAGCATGGCGCGCACGGCGTCGCCCACGAGGTAGTAGTGCGCGTAGTCGTCGCCGCGGCGCACGAAGTCGCCTGTCGCCTCGCCCACGATGCGCCCGTACTTACGCGCGATTCGTTTCCAGTAGGGTTCCAGTGCGCGCTTTGTGGCGGGGTCTTCTGGGATGTTGGCGGTAATCGGGATGAGTTGCCCCTTGTAGCCCACCATCTCCAGCCGATTGGTCTCCGCGTTGCGCCAGAAGAGCAGATCGAGCCTGCCCAGTTCACCGCCCCACTGGTGCGCCTGCACGATGATGGTGCCGCCGAGATTGACGGGGGCTTTCTGCTGCCACTCGATGAAGCGGGGCTGGGCGAGGCGCGTGTGGGAGTGCCCACCGACAATCACATCGATGCCGGGCACTTCGCGGGCAAGTCGCTCGTCGTCGCTGAATCCCAGATGCGAGATGAGGATGACCACATCGGCTTGCTGGCGCAGCTGGGGCACGAGGGCGCGCGCGACTTCAAACGGGTTCGTGACCTCTACCCGCTCGCGCGCCCCGCGATAGTTCTGCGTGTCGGACACCACCAGCCCGAACAACGCCACGCGCAGCTCGCCCACCTGAGTAATCACATACGGCGGCACGAGCGGCTCGCCCGTGTCGCGATAGCGCAGGTTCGCACACACGGTCTGGAACTTGCCCATCTTGGTCAGGCGTAGCACCGTGTCCAGCGTGTTGCTGAACTCGTGGTTGCCCAGCGTGGCGAACTCGTAGCCACAGGCGTTCATGCACGCCACATCCGCCTCGCCCTGAAACTCCAGCGAGAAGGGCGTGCCGTCCATATAGTCGCCCGCGTCGATGACCAGAGCAGGATACGGCTGCAGTTCTTCGCGCAGGCGTTTTATCAGGGTCGCCCGCCGCGCTACGCCGCCAATATTGGTTTTGACGGGGACGCTCGCCTCCTGAGAATCGGGCGCGATGCTTTCGGGGTAGCTGAAGGGCAACAGGTGTCCGTGCGTGTCGTTCGTATGTAAAATCGTGAGGCGGAACCAACGCCCGCTGGGGTCTGCGCTGTAGCCTAAATGCAGGACGACGCCCAGCAGGCTCAGGGTAAACCAGAGTTTTTTCATACTCACTTCTCCGCTTTCGCCGACTGAGCGGCTTTCATGGCTTCTTTCCGACGCTGCTTGAGCCGTTTCATGCGCCGATGGCGGCGCTGTCGCAGTTCGCGTACACGCATGCGCATAGTGATCGACCTCCGTTTCGTGATGGTTGCGACGCCAAGTCGCGGGGCTAATTGTACCTGCTCTCGTGGGTATACTCTCGCCCGATGTTCGATCTGGAAAACATTATTCTGACCATCGTCTGGGTGCTGGCAGTGCTGCTCAGCATCGCCATCCACGAGTACGCACACGCCAAGTACGCCGACTGGGCGGGCGACCCGACACCCCGTCGACAAGGGCGCGTGACGCTGAACCCCATCATGCATTTAGACCCGCTGGGCACGATCCTGATTATCTTTATGGCGTTCACGGGCTACGGCATTGGCTGGGGCAAGCCCGTGCCGGTGAACCCGGGCTACTTCCGCAGCCCTCGTCGCGACTGGGTGCTATGCGCGTTCGTGGGACCGCTGTCCAACATCATTCTGGCGGCGATTTTCGCCATCCCGCTGCGCATCCTACTGGCGTCTGACGCGCCCCTACCCGACAACGTGTTTATCGAGTTTACGTTCGCGATGGTCTATGCGAACATCGGGCTTGCGCTGTTCAACATGATCCCGCTCCATCCGCTGGACGGCTCCAAAGTGTTGTCGGGTTTCCTGCGCGATGTGTTCGACCCGCGCTACTGGAACTTCCAGATGATTTACGGACCGATCATCCTGTTCGGCTCCATCCTGATCCTGCCGTTGCTGGGCATCCCGAATCCGCTGCGCTTTATCTTGATTCCTGCCCGCGAGTTTTTCGCGAAACTGCTGCTGGGCGCGTAGGTATACTCGAACCGCTATGGCGCGTGCGTTGTATAAGGGACTGCTGTTGATTGCCGATGGGCTGGGCGACCGCCCGGTGGCTTCGATGGGCAACAAGACCCCACTGGAGTATGCCTCCACGCCGACTTTGGATCGGCTCGCGCGTGAGGGCGAGTGCGGGCTGATGGACCCGATTGCGCCGGGCATTCGCGCTGGCTCGGATACGGCGCACCTGGCGATACTGGGCTATGACCCATACAAGGTCTATCAGGGGCGTGGTCCGTTCGAGGCGTTGGGCATCGGCATGGAGGTTCGCGGGGGCGATGTCGCCTTGCGCTGCAACTTCAGCACGGTCGACGCCGCGATGCGCGTGGTGGATCGGCGTGCGGGGCGCATCACGGAAGGCACGGCGGAGCTGGCGCAAGCGGTGAACGGCGTGGAGATCGAGGGGGTGCAGTGCTTTTTCAAGGAGTCGGTGGCGCATCGGGGCGCGCTCGTGTTGCGCGGCGAGGGACTTAGCCCCCACATCACCGACGCCGATCCCCACGCCGACGGCGAGGTGGTGCATGAGGCGCAACCGTTAGACCCGAACGACGCCGCCGCCGTCCGCACCGCTCGCATCGTGAACGCATTCGTGAAACTCTCCTACGAACGGCTCAAAGACCACCCCGTGAACCGCGAGCGCGTCGCCCGGGGGCTACCCCCAGCCAACATCATTTTGCCGCGCGGGGCGGGCGTCGCGCCACACCTTGAGCCGTTTCCCCAAAAACACGGCATGACCGCCGTCGCCGTCGTGGAGACGGGGCTGATACGCGGCATCGCCCGATTCGTGGGGATGGATACGCTCGATTCGCCCGGCGCGACCGGCGGCGTGGACACCGATTACGATAGCATCGCCGACACGCTCGCGCGCGCCCTGCGCCAGTATGACTTCGTGTTGTGCAACGTGAAAGCCCCTGACCTGTGCGGGCACGACCGCAACCCTCCGCTCAAGGCGCAGGTGATTGAGAAAATCGACGGACTGGTCGCCCGCCTGCTGGAGCAATACACAGAGCCGTTCTACCTGATGTTCACAGGCGACCACTCCACGCCCTGCTCGGTGGGCGACCATTCGGGCGACCCTGTGCCGTTGCTGCTGCACGGACCCGACCTGCGCGGCGACGAGGTGCTGCGCTTCCACGAGTACGCCTGCGCACGCGGCGCGCTCGGACGCCTGCGCGGGGGCGACTTAGTGCCTATCCTGACCCAGCTGATGGGCGTACAGGAGAAGTTCGGGGCTTAGCAGCGCGATTCTACTGACCTGCTCCGCTCCCCTGCGATGGCTGCCGAGCCGAAGACGCGACGGTCTCCGTCTTGTCGCGGATTTTGCCGTCCTTGCCCACCTGGTAGGTGATGTAGGTCTCCGCCGTCTCGCCTCTTACCGAGATCACGAGCTTCACAGGCGGCTTATGTTCGAGAATCACTGTCTCCGGCGGGTCGTTCGGCTTCGGTGGGCGGTACACGAACTCGTACTTTGTCCCGTCGTTCATCACGGCAGGGGCAAGCGCTTCGTTGGTCAGATACTTCGGAACCAGCGCCTTCAGGTTCGGCGGGTATTTGCCGTTGTTGGCTTTCACATACTGCTGAACGCCTCGATAAAGGGCGGCTAAGCGCGGCTTGAGCTTTTGTTCGGCTTCGGCGGCGGTCTGCGCCATCTGCATAATCCCCGTCTCCTGAATGGCGCGTCCCAGCAAGTAGACGCCCACCATCGCAATTATCAGCAGTCCCAAGCAGCCGATGCCGCCCAGCACCCAGCACGACGTGCGCCCCTGTAAACGCCGTTGCCTCGATTTCCTCATCATCGTTCTCCCCAGAATTGAGTTATACCTCTGCAGCGCAGTTCCTGCAAGCGATTAGCCAATCGGCGCGCCGTTAATCATCAGATGGAACTGGCACTCCAGCGCCTCCGCCGCACGACGGCACATCACCATGCGGTCTAAGAAAATCTCGAAATACTCCATCAGGCTTGCGACGCTGGTGTCAATCTCCAGGTTCAGCTCGATGAGTCGCTCTTTGGGCATCACGCGCAGGCGCGAGCGCTGCGTGGCGAAGTTCACGCGGTCATGAATGTCAAATTCGCCATGATGGGGGTTCTGCACGCGCGAGAAATGCACATCGGACTTATCGGCGAGTATCACTGTGGACGCTGCATAGTTCACGGGGAATCCCGTTGTCTCCTCGTGGTTGCCGATGGCGCTGATGATAATCGCCACCTCGTCTGGGGGCATCTCCATCTGGGTCAGCAACTGGAACGCAATCAACGCGCCCGTTTGAGCGTGATGGTCGCGGTTGATCACATTCCCGATATCGTGCATAAAGCCGGCAATCGCCGCCAGTTCCGCCTGTCGCTCCGAATAGCCCAGCTTCAGACACAACCGTCGGGCGTTGTTGGCGACCAGTCCCGCATGGCGCAGACCATGTTCGGTGTAGCCCATCGCGTACAGCATCTGGTTCGCCATCTGAATATAGGTGCGTATGGTCTCGTTGTTGCGTACATCGTCCAGCGTAATCAGCGCCATAGCGTTAAGATTCTCGGTTCACGAGCGAAGTTCCTGTAAGACGCGCTGCTGGAGCGGTTCGTCCAGTTGCGCCTCCAGCAGCAGGGCGTAGGCGTCGCAATCGGCAGGCAGGTGGGTGCGCAGCTTCACGGCGTCTTTAACGGTGGTCAGCACCGTCTTGCCTGACAGGGGACGCAACTCGTCGGGTATGTAGGCGTGATGGTCAGGAAAAGTAGAGAGACTCTCTATGGAGTAGCCCAGCGACTGTGCGGTCTGCACGAAGCGTTCGGGGCGTGCAATCCCGCAAATCAGCGTGAGCGGGCGGTTTTGCAGGGTGTGCAGGGGCAAACGGTTGCCTGTGGGGATTGAGAGCAGGGCGGTGGGGGCGATGGAGACGTGGTAGAGCGGGATGCCCTCACCCCCCTGCCCCTTCTCCCGCACGCGGGAGAGGGAGAGTTGACCCCCCTCTCCCACTGCGTGGGAGAGGGGCTGGGGGTGAGGGCACACTTCCACCACAACAACACCCCCTGCCCTCTCCAACCCAGACGGCGGCTCGCGCAGCGGTCCCGCTGGCAAACAGTAGCCGTTGCCCAGCGGCGACTCGGCAGGCAACAGAACCAAATCCAGCGACCTCGCCAGCGGTAGGTGCTGGAATCCGTCGTCCAACACCAGAATTTCGGGCGACCAGCGCGCCATCGCTGCTTCCGCCGTGCGCGCCCGCCGCTTGCCGACCGCGATAGGCACATCGGGCAGCATAAGGCGCAACTCGGTGGTTTCATCGCCCACTTCGGCGGGGTCAGGAAACTCGCCCGGCTCGATGAGCGTCACTTCGCGATAGCGACTGCCTCCGTAGCCGTGTGTCAGCACCGCCACGCGCCGCCCCGATTCGTGTAGCAGGCGCGCGACGGCAATCACGACAGGTGTCTTGCCCACTCCCCCTGCCCATAGCGAGCCGACGCCAATCACGGGGATGGGCATCGGCGTGCGTCGCTTTAGCCCCAGCCGATAGACGCCCTCATAGACGCGCCAGCCCAGCGCGTAAAGCCCCGCCAGCCCGCGTAACCACACAGGAGGACGCGATAACCAGAGACGCTCCAGCTCCCGCTCCGCAAGTTTCACACTGAAAGTGTACCTGCGAGTTTGCAGGGTACAATCTGCTACTATGCAACAACGCGCGACTTTGCCGGAGCCAACGCCGCGCAAGCTCCCCCGCTGGCGCGGGTTCAACCTGCTGAACAAGTTCAATCTGGAGTGGAGCAACCGCTCGTTCGAGGAGCAAGATTTCGAGTGGATTGCGGAACTCGGCTTCAACTTCGTGCGCTTGCCGATGGACTACCGTATCTGGACCGACCCCGATAACCCCTACCGCCTGCGCGAGGAGGAGCTACGCCTGATTGACCAAGCGGTGCGCTTCGGCGAGAAGCACAAAGTGCATGTGCAGATTAACTTCCACCGTGCGCCGGGCTACACAGTCGCCTCGCCGCCGGAGCCACGCAACCTCTGGAAAGACGAGGAGGCGCAAAAGATTTGCTCGCACCACTGGGTGCAGTTCGCGAAACGCTACAAGGGCATTCCCAACCGCCAACTGAGTTTCAACCTGTTCAACGAGCCAGCGAATGTAGACGCGGAGTCGCACCGCAAGGTGGTGGAGCGCGTCGTGGAGACGATTCGCAAAGAGGACGCCCAACGGCTCATCGTGTGTGATGGGCGCGATTGGGGCATGACGCCCAACGAGGATTTAGCCCCACTGAATGTGGCGCAGGCAACACGCGGCTACCTACCCTTCCGCCTGACGCACTATCGCGCCGAGTGGGTGCAAGGCTCCGACCAGTGGCAACCGCCCAGCGAGTATCCCCTGCGCGAGGGCGACGTGCTGTGGGATAAGCAACGCCTGTGGGATTCGTACTACGCCCGCTGGAAGGAACTGGAGAAGAAAGGGGTGGGCGTGATGGTCGGCGAGTTCGGCGCGTATCGCCACACGCCCCACAAAGTGGTGCTGGCATGGATGCGCGACCTGCTCGAACTCTGGAAGCAGGCGAACTGGGGCTGGGCGCTGTGGAACTTCAAAGGCACCTTTGGTGTGCTGGACAGCGAACGCGCCGATGTGGCTTACGAAAACTGGCGGGGGCACAAGTTAGACCGGCAGATGCTGCGCCTGCTGCAGGAACACTGACGCCCGCGCCGAATCGTACCGCCGATGGCGGTACAGGATGAGTTAGTCAAGGCAAGGCAGACCGCCGAGGAGGTCGCCGCCGAAGAGCATAAGTTCCAGGAAGGTTTCACCTTCAGAACCTTCCTGGGGCTTTTGTTCGTGGCGTTCGTGATGTTGCCCGGCAGCATCTACATGGGGCTGGTGGCGGGCGTGGGGCTGGGCGCGGCGGCGGAGTGGGTAACCATCGTGTTGTTCGCTGAGGTTATGCGCCGTTCGCTGCAGCCTCTGAAGCGTCAGGAGATTTACATGCTCTACTATATCGCGGCGTCGCTGACCGCGATGGGGCTATATGGGCTATCGGGGGGACCGCTACAGTGGAAAATCTGGGATCAGTTCTTTGTGCAGTCTGCGCCTGCTGCGCCGATTGCCGATCAGGTGCCGCGCTGGGCAGTGCCTGCGCCCGATTCGCCCGCCCTGCGTGAGCGCACCTTTCTGGACAGCGCGTGGGCGCTGCCGATTTTCCTGCTTATGCTCACCGAGATACTGGGGCGCGCGAGCTGGATGAGCATGGGCTATCTGCTGTTCCGGATGACCTCCGATGTGGAGAAGCTGCCGTTCCCGCTGGCGCCGGTGGCGGCGTCGGGCGCGCTCGCACTGGCGGAGGCGGGCAGCCGTGAAGAGTCGTGGCGCTGGGGCGTGTTCTCCACCGGCGCGGTCGTCGGCATGGGCTTTGGGCTGTTCTATGTGGGCATCCCCGTGTTCACGGGCACGCTGTTCGGCAACGCTCTCCAGCTCATTCCCATCCCCTTCTTAGACCTCACGCAGAATGTGGAGGCGAGCCTGCCCACCGCGATTGTCGGCGTCTCCATCAATCTGGGCGAGGTGCTGGTGGGCTTTGTGTTGCCCTATCATATCTTGCTGGGCGCAGCGATTAGCTCGGTGGCGACCTATGTGGTGGCGAATCCGATTTTGTATCACGCGGGGCTGATTCCGAACTGGCAGCCGAACTCGCCTGCGCTGCAGACCAAGCTCGCCGCCGATTTGGACTTCTGGCTGGCGATTATCGTGGGCTTGCAGCTGGCGGTGGCGGTGATTGGCGTGAGCATGGTGGTGCGCACGCTACGCGAGTACCGCGCGAACCACGCACTGCGCGCGCGCGGGCTTGCGCCCCCGCCCGGACGCGGCGATCCGCCCCTCTGGATCCCCTTGGCAGTATGGGCGGTCTCGGTGGTGTCGTATATCGCGCTCTGTCGCTGGCTTGTGCCCGACTTCCCGCTCTGGATTGTTGCCGGTTTCGGCTTGCTCTGGAGTCCGCTCAACAGCTATGTCTCGGCGCGGATGGTCGGCTTGACGGGGCAGGGCGTCTCCGTGCCGTTCATCAAAGAGGTCGCGATTATCAGCAGTCGCTATCCGCGCGTGGACATCTGGTACGCGCCGCTGCCTCTGTACGACCACGGCTGGTCAGCGCAACGGTTCCGCGAAGTGGAGCTGACGGGTACAAAGTTCACCAGCATCTTGAAAGCCGAGCTGGTGATGTTGCCCGCGATTTTCGTCGCCAGCTTCCTGTTCTGGGCGTTCTTCTGGAAAGCAAGCCCCATTCCCTCGCCGCTGTTCCCGTTCGCACAGAAGATGTGGCCCTACTATGCGCAAATGGAAGCGGTGTGGAAGCAGATTAACCTCCCGCAGAGCCAGATTCGCGATGTGGTGCTGAACGCGCTGAACATCCCGCGCATTATCGTCGGTTTCGTGTCGGGGCTGGGGCTGTTCTGGCTGTTCAACGCCTTCAAGTTCCCGCTG
>JAOAES010000312.1 GCA_026416655.1 Fimbriimonadales bacterium | reverse complement strand
TTATGGCTGATTCAGCGAGGTAAAGTCAAGGGGTAAGGTTCCCCTCGCGCTGCGAGGGGAAGCCCGAGAAAGGAGGTGCGATAGGGTTTTACTTATCACGCTCTTTCTGGCGTCGTCGCGCGATTAGCCCCACGAAGCCCGTCGCCAGCGCAATCAGCGAGGCGGGTTCGGGAACCATCGCCAGGTTCTGTGCGCCGTTCGTGCTGCGCAGGAAGTAGTAGTAGCCTGCCTGACCCGCCGTCGCGCTGAGCAGCGAGTTCGCATAGCTGACGACGGTCGAGTCTGCCGTGTATTTGAACGCGCCGCCGTTCAAGTTGTCGGCGTTGCCCAGCGAATGGTCATGCGCAATCTCCCAGAGCGCAATCTGGAAGCCTGCGCCCTTCTTGTTCAGGTTCGAACCTGTCAGGAACGAATCGCGCAGGTTCAGCAACGCGCCCGCGCGTCCATACGCAAGCCAGAGTTCATAGGTGTAGGTCTGGTTCAGGTGAACCACACGGTCCAAATCGACACAGAACGCCCAGTTTTTGGGGGCGGTGGTCGGATTCAGCACGTACTGACCTGCGTTTACATTCAAGGTGCCGCCGTAGATGATCTGGGTCGTGATTCCCGGCGAGACCTGCGTGATTTTCAGCGTTACGGTTCCGAGCAAGGTCAGTTTATCGTTATTGAACAGCGTCGCGTTGGCGAATGCCCCGCTCAGTAAAGCGGTCGCTAACCCAACCGTAAAAATCCCTAAGCCATATCGTTTTTGCATCGTTATCCTCCCGACTGCGCATGGCAGTCGAGAGGGGGTTCTGCACAGTCCGTGCCAAACGGGTCATTTCCTGCTGCGGATTATGCGGGTTTTGGAGATTGAACTGGTAGGGTTGCGGTCTCGCTGGCGACGCGGCGGCTCTCGATGCGCTTAATGATGCCCCAGTCGGCGCGGAGCCAGTAGTCGCCGTAGGGCAGGGCATAAGCGGGGAGGGTCAGTTCCGTGAGGTAATCTTGTTCTGCCTCCTCCATTCGGGCGGCGTCGGCGTCCAGCGAGTGGTCGTTCTCCACGCGACTGCCGTCAGGATTATGCGACTCGTGGGAGAATGTGATGCGGAAGCTGCTCTCTTCAAGGCGCACCTCATGGAAGGCGTAGGCGCGTAGCATGCGCGTGGACATGTCGAGCGCGAGGAAGTTGCGTTCGACAGACGGCTCGTAGCCCGGCTCGATGCGCACAATCCCGCCCTGGAGCCAGTACGGGAGCGCGTAGCGCGCCAGCTGAGTGAGGGTGAAACGCGGTTGATGTTGTGCGCCCACCAGCGCGAGGCGCCAGCGTTTGCTCGGATCGATACGGCTATGCAAGCAGAACTCATGCACCTGATCGGGCACGAGAAACGCCAGGGCTTGTAGCCCAGCATGGAAAGCGAGGTGCACCGCCGCACTCAGCACCTCCAGCACGCGCCAGCCGCGTGGCGATTCGGGAGGCAGGCACTCCAGCCAGCTCATGCGTTCGAAATAGACCCTGCCGCCGCGTCGCTGGTAGAGCCACACCTCTGCCGGCGTCAGCACCAGCGCGACATGCGTCGCCCGCCATGTGAGCCACAGGTGATACCCCACCGTCAGGGCTGCCGATGCAATCAGCACGCCCAGTCCGACCTGTGCCCATCCCGGCAGGTTCTCCCATTTCCAGAGGAGCATTCGATCCGACTCGCGCCACAGCAGCCATCCCAGCAACGGCAGCGCGATTAGCAGACGCCAACCGAAGTTGCGCAGGAACTGTCGCCCGCTCAGCGGTCCCAGCCGTAAGCCCACCTCTTCGAAAGGGTCATTCCCGCAGCGGGCGCAACGCTCCTGCAACGGCTCACACCCCGCCCCACACACCGAGCAACCTACCTGCGGTACGGCATACCCAGCCCCGTTCACGGCACAGAAGTTTACCTCATCTATGGGAACCTCACCACAGGGTATACTCCTATCTCGACGGAGCTGCGTATGAAACTGCATGAGTATCAGGCGAAGCAGATTTTGAGCGATTATGGCGTCCCCACGCCACAAGGAGAGGTGGTCAGCACGCCCGCGGACGCGAAAGCAGTCGCGGAGCGATTAGGCAAGCCGGTCGTCATCAAAGCGCAGGTGCTGATGGGCGGGCGCGGCAAGGCAGGCGGAATCAAACTCGCCCAAACCCCCGATGAAGCCGCCCACGCCGCCGAAAGCATCCTCGGCAAACGGCTCATCTCGCCCCAGAACCCGCAGGGACTCGTCGCCGAGAAGGTGCTGGTAGAAGAAGCCGTCGAAATCAAACACGAATACTACATCGGGATTACCATCGACCGCACGCCCCAGCGCAATGTGCTGATGGTCAGCAAGTATGGCGGGATGGACATCGAGGAGGTCGCGGCGCAGCATCCCGACGCGATAGCGACCGTCGCGATTGACCCGCTCCTGGGGCTGACCGACTACGCCGCGCGCGAGGTATTGTACGCTGCGGGTATCCCCCAAGAACAGATTCGCCCGCTGAGTGCGATGCTTCACGGGCTGTATCGCGCCTATATCGCCATCGACGCGAACCTGGCAGAGATTAACCCCTGCGCGGTGCTGGCGGATGGGCGCATCATCGCCGCCGACGCGAAGATCACCCTCGACGAGAACGCGCTCTATCGCCAAAAACGCCTCGAAGCGTTCCGCGAGGAGAGCATCGAAGACCCCATCGAGGAAGAGGCGAGCAAGCGCGGTATCGCCTATGTGCGCCTTGGGGGCGACATCGGGATTATCGGCAACGGCGCGGGGCTGGTGATGTGTACCGTCGACGAGGTGGCGCGGGCAGGCGGACGCCCCGCGAACTTCCTCGATATCGGCGGCGGCGCGAAAGCCGACCGCGTGCGCCAAGCCGTCGAACTCGTGCTGATGGACCCGAATGTGAAGGGGCTGCTGTTCAATATCTTCGGGGGCATCACGCGCGGGGATGAAGTCGCGCGCGGGATGCTGGAGGCGTTCGAGACGCTGAAGGTGAATATCCCTGTCGTGGTGCGCCTTGCGGGCACACACGCCGAGGAGGGACGCGCCCTGCTGCAGGGCACTCCGCTCATCCCTGCCGAAACGATGCAGGAAGCGGCGCGAAAGATTGTCGAACTGGCGCGGCAGTCCGCCTAACAGAGATCTGCCCAAAACCGCTGCAGCGCGTCTTTCCAGCTCGGCATCGGCGCAACGCCCGCCCACTCCACACGCCACGAGGTCAACGCGGAATAGATGGGGCGCGGCGCGGGCGTGCGCCACGCGCGGAACGGCAACGGCGTCGGCGCAATCTCTAATCCCGCCAACGCGAGCAACGCACAAGCAAACTCATAGCGCGACACCGGCTCGGCGTTCGTCAGGTGATAGGTTCCGTAGCAGTCGGTCTGGATTAGCTGCAGCAGGCGGTCGGCGACATCGGCGACATAGGTGGGCGAGCCTATCTGGTCGCTAATCACCACGGGCGATGTGCCTGCCCGCGCCTGCTCCAGCACGAACTGCGGGAAACTTTTGCGCTGTTTGCCGTACAGCCACGCCACCCGCACGATGTAATGACGCGGACAGAATGCCCGCACCGCCTGCTCCCCCGCGAGCTTGGAACGCCCGTACACGCTGAGTGGGTTCTCGGCGTCGTACTCGTGATAAGGCGCACGCTTGGAGCCGTCGAACACGTAGTCCGTAGAAATATACACGCAGACCGCCCCAAGGCGCTGGCAGTGAGAGGCAATCACCTCCGCACCGAAGGCGTTCACGCGATAGGCTTCCTGCGGTTGCCGCTCGCAGGCGTCCACGTTGGTCATCGCGGCGCAGTGAATCACGAGGTCGGGGCGCAGGGCGTCGAACACGGCGCGGACTTGGGCGGGTTGGGTGATGTCGAGAGAGAGGTAGCCCTCACCCCCCAGCCCCCTCTCCCGCGACGCGGGAGAGGGGGACTCCCCCTCTCCCACGCTGTGGGAGAGGGGGGCAGGGGGTGAGGGCTGCCGCATCGTCCCATACACCTCCATCCCCGCCGTCCGGAATCGCTCCACCACCGCTGCGCCCAGCAAGCCCCGCGCGCCTGTGACGAATACTCTCATCTTAGCCGCCCCAGAAAATCTTGCCCAGCGTTGCCAGCCCAATCGCCACACGATAGACCACGAACGGCATCAACGAGCGTGTGCGCAGGTATCGAATCAGAAACGCGATACAGAGCCAGCCGACGACCATCGCCGCTGCGCCGCCTGCCAGCATCGGCGCAATCATCTCGCCGGGCACGCCCCCCTTGAACAGGTTGCGGAATGACCAGACCGCCGCGCCGAAGGTAATCGGCGTCGCCAGCAGGAACGAAAATCGCGCTGCCGCCTCGCGCTGTAAGCCCAGCATTAGCCCCGCGACAATCGTGATGCCCGACCGCGAGAAGCCCGGAATCAGCGCGCATGCCTGCGCCACGCCGATTAAAAAAGCGTCGGGGATGCCTATCGACTCCAGCGTCCGCTGCTTGCGCCCCAGCCGGTCTACCAACGCCATCAGCAGCCCAATCCCGATGAGTAGCCCTGCGATGAGCGCGTACTGCGAGCGGAAGAACTCTTCAATGGGGTCTTCGAACAGTGCGCCGACGACGGCGGCGGGGATACAGCCTGCCACAATCCCCCAGGCAAGGCGTTTATCGACGGCGCGTTCGGGGGCGTTGCTGAACGCCGCGCCCGCAATGCGCGTCAGGTCCTTCCAAAAGTAGACCACGATAGCCGTGAGTGTGCCCACATGGAGCGCGACATCGAACACCAGCTCCGCCTGCGGGTCGCCGATTTCCCAGCCGAACCAGAAGCGCATCAGGATCAGGTGCGCCGAGCTGGAGATGGGCAGGAACTCGGTCAGCCCCTGCAGCACGCCCAACCAGATTGCCTGCAGAATATCCACCTATTGACCTCCTGTACCTGTGCGGACGGCGTGGGTCTCGGCGGGTTCCGAGACGGGCAGCCGATGCACTTTCGGGCGCGTCCGTGCGCGACGGCGTTGCGCCAGCATCACATTCCGCACAATCACGGCGACGGGCACACCGAAAAACATGCCCATCAGCCCGAAAAACTTGCCGCTGACCAGCAGCACAATAATCACCAGCACGGGATGTAAATCCAGCCGGTCGCCGATGATTTTCGGCATAATCATCTTGTGTTCCACTACGAACAGGGCGGTGACGAACAGCGTCAGTTTCAGCCCCAGCGTCCATCCGCCCTGAATCAGTCCAATCACCACAATCGGCGCGCCTGCAATCACGGGTCCGATGACGGGGATAGCCCGCGCGATGCCGGCAAACAGCGCAAGCGTCGCGGCGTAGCGCACGCCCATCAGTTGCAAGCCGAGCCAGGTGGCAATCCCTGCAATCACGCCCAGAATCAGCTGCGCCACGATATAGCAGCGCATCACGCGGTTTGTCTCCTGCATCAGGCTCAGCACCAGGCGTACATAGCGTGGGGGCGTCCAGCGCAGCGTCTCCCGCTTAAGGCGGTGCGAGTCGAACAGCAGGTAGAAGACGATGACAGGCACAAGGAACAGTTCTACCAGCAGGTTGAGAACATGACCTGCCTGCTGGATTGCGCCCTGAACAGTCGCCTGTAGGTCTTCAGTGGCGCGGTTGAGCGAGCGTTGGAGCGACGCGCGTTGCTGGTCGAGCCACTGTTGCGCCTGTGGGGTAAGCGTGTCGTACCATGCCTGATACGACTTTTGCCAGTCGGTCGCGGTCTGAGTAAGCTGTTCCTGATAGCGAGGCAGGTCACGGAGAAAATCGCGCGCTTCGTTCACGAAGGGCGCAACGAACGCGATGGTTGCCGCGCCCAACAGCACGAAAAAGCCCAACGTCACCAGCAGGCTCATCACACCGCGCCAGGCAAGCGGCGCGATAAAGCGGGGGCGTTTGAGGCTTAGCCAGTCCACCAGCGGGATGAGCAGGTAGGCAATCGCTCCGCAGACGAACATCAGGCTAATCACGTGGCGCACCGACCAGACGACATAGAGCGCGAGTGCAACGAGAGTAAGTGTGCCCAGCAGCCACAGGAGCCGCGCAGCCCAGTCGCCTGTCGGATTCGCCGTTCTCCGCTCCATCAACGGCGCGATTATACCTGCTCCACTGGCTGTAAGCCCTGTATCTGTAGGAGCATCACCGTCACATTGTCGCGTCCTCCGTTGGCGAGGGCGCGGTCGACCAGTTTCCACGCGGCACGGGTGAGCGGCTCAGAGCGCAGAATCGCTTCAATCTCAGCGTCGTCCACCATGTCGGTCAGCCCATCGGAGCAGAGCAGGTAGACATCGCCCGCCTGCAGAGGGAAGGTTTCGATATCGGGTTCGAACGGCTCGCTGGGGTCATGCACGCCGACGGCTTGCCGAATCACGTTGCGTTGTGGGTGATACTTGGCTTGTTCGGGGGTCAGGATGCCCTGCTCCACGAGGTGCGCCACGAGGGTTTGGTCGCGCGAGAGTTGCTCGAACCTGCCCTCGCGCAGGCGGTAGCAGCGGCTGTCGCCCACTTGGACGAGGATGCCCTCGTCCTGCTTGAGAATGAGCGCGGTGAGCGTGGTGCCCATACCGTAGCGTGAGGGGATTTTGCTCGCCATCTCAGCGATATACTGATGGGCGAGCTGCACAGCGTGTCGCGCCGCCTCTTGCGCCACGCCGCCGAGATGATAGTAAGCGTGCAGGAACTGTTTCGCAGCGAGTTCGCTGGCGATTTGCCCCGCGTTATGCCCGCCCATGCCGTCGCAGACCAGATACACGCAGCCCCGCGCTGCCAGCAGGCTTGTTTCGTCCGGCTCGTAGAAGTCGAACTTGTCCTCGTTGTTCTCGCGGGCATGCCCGATTTCGGAGCGGGCGACGAACTTCACGCGCGGAACGACGCGCAACGGCTCTTCAGGGAGCGCACTGCCTAACTCCTCCGCGCTGAACTCGGCGGTAATCTCCTGCATGGGCGTTTCGGTTCGAGGTTCGGCGTCGGCTTCCTGCCTACGCGCCCAGAATCTCTTGAATAACATCGCCGATATCGCCCTGCAAGCGGTTCAGCCAGTTCATGGTGTCGTCTACCGTCGCGGCGATGGACTGCGCCGTCTGCTGCGAGCCTGCGTTGAACTGAATGAAGAAGTAGGCAGGGTCGCTGAACAGCGGCTCGATGCGCAGGTCGCAGATGTAGGGCGCGTCCTCGAAGGTGATTCGCAATCCCAGCCCGCGCAGCCCGGGGAAATAGCCGCGCAGCGTGGGGGGCGGGATGGGCGTGAACGCCTCGACGCTCTTCTCGAACGCCGAGCCGTTCGCGTCCTGATGCGCGATGACCTGCAGAAGCATCGGGAATCGGTCTTCGAGGAGCAGGGTGTCCCGTATCGCGCTGAGTAACGTCTCCACGCGCGAGGGCGAAAACTGCGCGGGCATCCCATCGCAGGTGTATTGAATCTGGTTCTCGTTCATGAAAATCGCCTCGCGCGAGAGGGGGTTCACCAGCGCAATCGCGCCCGCGATGGGCACAGGCTGCGCGTTGAATCCTTCGCCGACCGCCTCCATAATGCGCATGCGACGCACATCGTTCAGCGGTCCTACGGGCGCGTTCAGGTTCAGTTGAATCTGTCGGAATTCCAGCTCTGCCATTACAGTCGCCTCCAGGGTGATGCCTGTAGATTGTACCTTGTGAAGGTGCGCCACTCAGGGGCAGGGTGCGCCGTCCAGCGTCCACCGCGCGCCGTGTCGCTCCAGCCTCAGCAGCGTGGCGCCCTTGCAAAACGGGGGAGATTGGCTCATCCACACGCCATTCACCTGTTCGGGCGGACTTATCGGCGTGTGGGAGTGCCCGCCTAAAATCAGATCCAGCTCGGGGCACGCTTCCGCCAGCAGGCGATCCTGACTGACGCCGATGTGCGTGAGCGCGATGAGCAAATCGGCTTCAGGACGCAAGCGGGGAAGCCATCGCTTCGCTGCCTCAATCGGGGAATCGAACAGATACGCGCTTAGCGCGGCGGTCTTCATGCGGGGCGTGACCATCGGCACGGTTAGCCCCAATACCGCCACGCGCACGCCCTGATGTTCTGTGCGCCATACAGGCTGCACGGGCAGGGGCGTATCGGGCTGCTTGGGGCGAATGTTCGCGCACAGCAGGGGGCAGGGCGCGCCGCGCGTCTTCGCCAAGAATCCCCCCGCCGTGATGTGAAACTCGCGATTGCCGATCGTGATTGCATCGTAGCCCGCCTGACGCATCCAATCCCATGCAGGCTCTGGACGCAGGGGGATCCCGATATTCCCCGAACGGATACAGTCGCCCGAATCGAGCAGCAGGGCGTTGTGTTGAGCTTTCAGTTCTCGTAGTTGCGCGACGAACGCCTCATTCCAGCGGTTGTGCGCGTCGTTGGTGTGCAGCAGCGCGATTCTCATCGGCAGGCGTCCATCCATTCCCGCACGGTGGCGACGGGGTCGGCGGCGCGCATCAGCGTCTCGCCCACCAGCAGCGCATGCACCCCCGCTGCATGCAGACGCTGCACCTGCTCGGCAGTCTCGATCCCGCTCTCGCTCACGCACGTCGCCTCGTCGGGGAAGTAGCGCAGTAGGCGGAAGGTGGTCTCCAGCGAGACCTCGAAAGTGCGCAGGTCGCGATTGTTCACGCCAATCAGCGTTGCGCCCGACTCGACGGCAGTCTCCAGCTCCCACTCGTCATGCACTTCCACCAGCGCGTCCATGCCGAGCGACTCGGCGAGCGCGCGCAGGTCGTGCAACTGTTTACGGTCAGGCAGGGCGGCGACGATGAGCAAAATCGCATCGGCTCCCAGCGCACGACTTTCGTAGACTTGATACGCATCGAGAATAAAATCCTTACGTAAGGCAGGGAGGGGGACACGCTCACGCGCTTGTAATACATATTCGGGCTTGCCCTGAAAGTAGGGTTCGTCGGTCAGCACGCTCAGCGCGTCTGCGCCTGCCGCAGCGTATTGTTCGGCGATTGCGGCGGGGTCGAAGTCTTCGCGTATCATGCCCTTACTGGGCGAGGCGCGCTTGATTTCGGCGATCAGTGCGATGGGATTTGCTGAATGGCGCAACGCATGGTGAAATCCGCGGGGTGGAGGCAGGTCGTGCAGGCGCGCCTTGAGTTCCGCAAGCGGCGCGGCGCGTCGGCGCGAATCGACCTCCTCGCGCTTGGTCTCCAGAATGCGTTGCAGGATGGTCACGGCGGTGCGCTCTGGAGCCGACAGTGGGACTCGAACCCACGACCTGCGCATTACGAGTGCGCCGCTCTACCGCTGAGCTATGTCGGCTCTCCGTCGAGGGAGTATTATACCCTATGACGCGCGTTCTGTGCAAGCGAACCCCTCGCCCCACGCGGGTACAATACTCCCCGATGGCGGAACTGAACAGTCAACTGGGCGTGAATTTCCCGAAAGGGTTCCGAAGCGCGGGCGTCTATTGCGGGATTAAAAAGCCGGGGCTGTTAGACCTCGCGCTGATTGTGTCGGACGCGGAGGCGAGCGTAGCGGGCGTATTCACCACGAACAAGGCGTGTGCTGCGCCGGTGCGCTGGTCAAAGCGCGTCGTCGCGGGGGGCAGGGCGCACGCGATTATCGCCAATAGCGGCAACGCGAACTGTCTCACGGGCGAGCAGGGCGAACGCGACGCCGAGCGGATGGCGGAACTGGTCGCCAAACGGTTGGGCTGCGCGCCGACGCAGGTGGTGGTGGCTTCAACAGGCGTTATCGGCGTGCCCCTGCCGATGAACGCCATCGAATCGGGCGTGGCGCAGCTCTTTGACCGCCTCAGCGACGGGGACGACCGCGCCACCGCCGACGCGATTCTGACCACCGACAGTGCTTCCAAACGCGCCTCGCTGCAGGTGGAGACGCCTGCGGGCACAGTGCGTATCGGTGCAATCGCCAAAGGCGCGGGGATGATTGCCCCGAAGATGGCGACGATGCTGGCGTTTATCACAACCGACGCGCAGATTAGCCCCACTGACCTGCAAGCCTGCCTGAGCCGCGTGGTCGACAAAACCTTCAACTGCATTACCGTCGACGGCGACACCAGCACGAACGATATGGTCGTCGCGCTGGCGAACGGCGTGTCGGGCGTGGCGCTGCAGGGCGAGGCGTTGCAGGCGTTCGAGGCGGGGCTGTATACGGTGTGCGAGTACCTCGCAAAGCGCATCGTGAAAGACGGCGAGGGCGCAAGCCGAATCTTCGAGGTGAGCGTCTCCGGCGCGCAAGATACCGCCGCCGCACGCCAGATTGCTCGCACAATCGCCGAATCGCTGCTGGTGAAAACGGCGATTCACGGGGGCGATCCGAACTGGGGGCGCATCATCGCTGCGGCGGGACGCGCCGGCGCGCCCATCGATGTGAACCGCGCGCAGCTCTTTCTGCAAGGCGTGCTGGTGTTCGAAAACGGACGCCCCACCGACTACGACGAGCGCGCCCTTGTGGAGAAGATGCAAGCAGAAGAGGTGCAGCTCGAGCTTCGTCTGCACGAAGGCGACGGCGTGGCGCGATTCTGGAGCAGCGACCTGACCGCCGAGTATGTCAAAATCAACGCCCACTACCGCACCTGAGACCATGCGCGCCTACCGCCTCGTCGCGCCGAACCAGCTGCGCTGGGAGCAGGTTCCCTTGCCTGAACCCCAGGCGCACGAGGCGTTGCTGCGCGTTCTCGCCTGCGGGCT